>JAWODX010000356.1:0-5590 GCA_046483085.1 Planctomycetota bacterium | reverse complement strand
GGGACGGAGCGGATGACGACGGACCCGGCGCCGACGCGGGCGTCGTCGCCGACGCGGATCGGGCCGAGCAGGATCGCGCCGGCCCCGATCACCACCCGGTCCCCGACGGTCGGATGCCGCTTCGTCTTCTCCATCGACGTGCCGCCGAGCACGACGCCCTGGTAGACGAGCACGTCGTCGCCGACCTGGGCGGTCTCGCCGATCACCACGCCGGCGCCGTGGTCGATGAAGAACCGTCGGCCGATCCGCGCCGCCGGGTGGATGTCCACCCCGGTCAGCGCCCGGGCGAGGGTCGAGAGGGCCCGGGCGAGCAGCTTGAGCCGGCGGCCCCAGAGCCAGTGCGAGACGCGGTGCAGCCAGATGGCGTGCAGCCCGGGATAGCAGAGCAGCACCTCGGGCACGCTCCGGGCCGCCGGGTCGCGCTCGAATGCCGTGCGGATGTCTTCTCGCAATCGAGCGATCATTGGTCCGTCTCCTCCTCGTCGCCGAAGAGCGGGGTCGAGAGGTATCGCTCGCCGGTGTCGCAGACGACGGTGACGATGCGCTTGCCGTCGCTGTCGTCGCGTCGCGCGATGGCGACGGCGGCGTGGACGTTGGCCCCGGACGAGATGCCGCCCAAGATGCCTTCTTCGCGGGCAAGCCGCCGGGCCATGGCGCCCGCGGCCTGGTCCGGGACGGTCACGACCTCGTCGATCAGGTCGCGGCGGAGCACGTCGGGCACGAACCCCGCGCCGATGCCCTGGATCTTGTGCGGGCCCGGCTCGCCGCCGGAGAGGACGGGGGAGCCCCGGGGCTCGACCGCGACGATCCGGACGTCGGGGTTCCGCTCCTTCAGGACGGTTCCGACGCCGGTGATTGTGCCGCCGGTGCCCACGCCCGCGACGAACACGTCGAGCTCGCCGCCGGTGTCGTCCCAGATCTCCTCGGCGGTCGTCTCGCGATGGGCGGCCGGGTTCGCCGGGTTCTGGAACTGCTGCGGGGTGAACGCGTTCGCGGTGCCGGCGGCGATCTCCTCGGCCTTCCGGACGGCGCCGGCCATGCCGTCCTCGCCGGGGGTGAGGACGAGCTCGGCCCCGAGGGCGCGCAGGAGCTGGCGGCGCTCGGAGCTCATCGTGTCGGGCATGGTGAGGACGAGCCGGTAGCCGCGTGCGGCGCAGACGAAGGCGAGGGCGATGCCGGTGTTGCCGCTCGTCGGCTCCACGATGACCGTGTGCTCGTCGATGAGCCCGCGCCGCTCGGCGTCGTCGATCATGCGGGCGCCGATGCGGTCCTTGACGCTGGAGAGCGGGTTGAACGATTCGAGTTTGGCGAGGACCTCGCCGCCGGCGCCCTCGGTCACGCGGTTGAGGCGGACAAGAGGGGTGCGGCCGACGGTTTCGGTGATGTCGGGGAAGATGCGAGCCATGAGTGGTGCCTCCTTCCGGTGCCGCCCGTCGGGCCTCCGCCGGGGCGGCATATTCCTAGTCTTTTGCTAGGAGTTTACCCCCCATTCCTTAGTTTGTCAAGCAAAGAGTCAGGCGTGATTCTCGTATATCAGGCCCGCAATGACCAACAAGTCCGAAACCCAAAGGACGAATCATGAAATCCAAAGCACCGCCTCTGGCCGTCGTCGGTGGTTCAGAAAGTCATCCGCAGATTTCGCGGATTGCACAGACCGCACCGTAGCCACGACGAAGCCGGGTTCAGAGCGGGAGAGACCGGTTTGGGATCTGGTGTTTTGGGACTTTGGATTTGTTTGCTGCCTGGTGCTTGTGATTTCTGATTTGCTTCTCAGATCCGTAGCTGATGTTCCGTGCCATCCTCACGCCGCCTGTCCTTCCTCGTAGCCGGTCTCGTACATGGCGACGATGTTCTCGGGCGGGCTGACCGGCTGGATGTTGTGGCAGGGGGCGAGGATGTAGCCGCCGCCGCGGCCGAGGATCCGCAGGTTGTCGCGGACCTCCTGCCGCACCTCGTCGACCGAGCCGCGTGCGAGCGTGTATTGGTTGTCCATCGCGCCGTGGAAGACGAGCCGGTCGCCGAAATCGCGTTTCAGCCCCGCGCGGTCCATCCCCTTGCACCGCCACTGGACGGGGTTGAGCACGTCGATCCCCGCGTCGATCAGGTCGGGCAGGATGTCGCGCACGGCGCCGTCGTCGTGGTGGAAGACGAACGCCCCGGCCTCGTGGGCGAGGTCGATCATCCGCTTCATCCGCGGGAGGAAGAACGTGCGGATCTGGTCGGGCGAATACATCAGCCCGTCCTGGGCGCCGAGGTCCTCGGCCACGTAGGTGATCGTCACCTGCCCGGGGATCTGCTCGTAGATGCGCTGCGTCCGGGTCTCGCACAACTCGAAGAGCCGGTCGAGGCAGTGGTGGACCATCTCGGGGTTCTCGATCAGGTCGATGAACGCCTGCTCCTGGCCGCGGAGGTGTTTGTAGGTGAGGAACGGCTCGGACCCGCCGCCGCGGATCGGGCGATGCTCGTTCCCCCGGACCCGGTCGGGGATCGACGAGTAGTCCCACCAGTCCGGCGACGGCCACGTATACCCGTCCTCGATCTGCTCGACCGATTCGAACTCGGCGAGCGGGTGGTGGACGACCTCGCTGTAGTCGCCGGTCTCGTACTGGATGCGCCGGCGGCGGATGCCGAACTCGTTGGTATTCGGCGGCGTCGGTGGGCCGACGTACTTCGGCCCGACGGTCAGCGGCCGGTCGATGTGCAGCCGCTCGAACACCGCCTCCATCGTGTCGCACCCGAGGTACGTCTTGATTTTCGTCTCCACCTCGCCGGTGCTCCACCAGTCCATCGGGACGCGGTCGGGCGTCTCGCGGTTGAGCACGGCGAGCCAGCGTTCGCGCGGCGTCATCGGTCTCGTCTCCTTCATGGCCCGAGGTCCACGGTCAGGCCGGGCGCGGCGACGGTCACGTCGGTGTATCCCCGCTCGCGCAGCCCGTCGGCGAGCGGGCGGGTCGCTTTCGGCTCGCCGTGGACGAGGAAGATCCGGGTGTCCGGCCCGGCCACGGTGTCGGCATAGTCGAGCAGTTGCTCGTGGTCGGCGTGGGCGGAGAAGCCGTTGAGCGTGGCGATCTCACAGCGGACGGGATACATCTTGCCGAAGATCTTGATCTGTTTCTGCCGCTCGACGAGCCGGCGGCCGAGGGTGTGCTCGGCCATGAACCCGACGATGGCCACGGCGTTCCGGTTCCGGGTGATCGTGTTCTTCAGGTGATGGAGGATGCGGCCGGCCTCGCACATCCCGGACGCGCTGATGATGATCGCCGGCTTCCGCCGCCGCTGCAGCGACTTCGACTCGGCGAGCGACGACACGTAGCGGATCGACCGGTGGGTGAAGACCGCGTCCCCGTCCTCGACGAACGCCGCCGCCTCCTCGTCGTAGCACTCGGGGTGCATCTTGAACACGTCGGTCGCGTTGACCGAGAGCGGGCTGTCGACGAACACGGGGACGGCGGGGATCCGGTCCTCGGCGAACAGCTTGTGGAGGTAGTAGAGCACGTTCTGCGTGCGGCCGACGCTGAAGGCGGGGACGACCAGCTTCCCGCCGCGCTCGACTACCCGGTTGACCAGCCCCCCCAGCTCCGCTTGCATGTTCTCCGGCGGGTCGTGCTGGCGCCCGCCGTACGTGCTCTCCAGGATCAGCACGTCCAGGCGGTCGCCCTCGGCCAGCCGCTCGGGGTCGCGCAGGATGGGCATGCCCGGTCGGCCCAGGTCGCAGGCATACCCGATGCGGAGCGGCGGCGACGCGCCGTTGGCGTCGAGCCGGACGAGCGCGGCGCCGAGGATGTGGCCGGCGTCGACCAGCCGGCCGGTGAGCCCGGGCATCGGCGAGAACCGCCGGCCGTAGCCGACCGAGACGAAGTGCCGCAGCACCTTCGTCGCGTCCGCCTGGGAATAGAGGGGCGGGACCGGCTCCTCGCCCTGCTTCGCCCGCTTCCGGTTGATGTACTCGGCGTCCATCTGCTGGATGTGCGCGCTGTCACGCAGCATGATCGAGCAGAGGTCGCGCGTCGCGCTCGTCGTGAAGATGTTGCCGGTGAACCCCTGCCGATGGAGGAACGGGAGCCGGCCGGAGTGGTCGATGTGGGCGTGCGACAGGACGACGGCGTGGATGGACCCCGGCTCGAACGGGAACGCGCGGTTCTTCTTCGCCGCCTCGCGGCGGTGGCCCTGGAACATGCCGCAGTCGAGCAGGACCCGGCCCGCGTCGGTCTCCAGCAGGTGCAGCGAGCCGGTCACCTCGCCCGCCGCGCCGATGAATGTCAGCTTCAACCGTCCGCCCTCCTCGTGATCTCTGTTCGCCCGCGGGGCCGCACTCGGCTCGTGCGGCCTGCTCCGTGGTACGCTCCGCGAGCCGAGCGGCGCGGCGCCATCGGCTCCCTGTGAGTCTTGCAGTTACTCCGCCGGCTTGATCTTCAGCGCGATGTCGTTGTCGAACCGGGGGAGCTCGACGCCGAGCTCGCTGCCCTTCGTCTGGACGCGCTGGCGGCTCGTCGGCCGGCCGCGGACGGTGTCCCAGAACTCGACCTGGTACGCGCCGGGCCGGAAGCCGCCGAACGTGAGCCGGACGCCGTCGTGCCGCTGCGGCCGCTCGGGGGGCTTGATCGCGGTCCGCTCGTCATAGACCCACACGTACGCCGACCGGTCGTTCCGGAGCGCCAGGCAGTCGGCGAACCGCGAGCCGGTCAGCTCGGGCCGGACCATCTCCAGCCCGCGGTTCCGCCGGTCCTCGCCCCGGTCGAACGCGGCCAGCGCCCCGTACCGGGGGTACTGGTCGTGTCGGTCGATGTACATGAACCACCAGAGCAGGGGCGTGCCGGCGTGCCGCATCATGTAGGCGGACCAGATGCCGGCGTGGACCTCCGCCTCCATCCGGTCGAGCGTCGTGCCCATCGGCGACCCGCCGTATTCGGTGACCAGGATGGGCTTCTTGTATCGGCCGAGCTGGCGCGCGGTCCGCTCGAGCAGCCGGACGATGCTGCCCTGCGCCTTCTGGCGATAGGCGTCGAGCGCGACGTAGTCGATCTCGTCGAGCCCGGCGATCTCCGGCTGCACCCGATGGTAGTCGCCCGAGTAGTGGGTGGTGAGCAGGTGGCGCCCGTGGTCGAGCCGCTTGATGTGTCGGCCCATTTCGCGGTGCCACCGGACCTTGTCCTCGAGGAACTCGCGGTCGGTGTGATCCTGCCAGCGCTCGCCGGTCAGGTCGAGCTCGCTCCACAGCTCGAAGCCCAGGATGCGGGTGGACCAGCCCCACCGGGCGACGATGTAGCGGAGCTTCTTCTTGTACTGCTCGCGGGCGCGGACGCTGGTGAAGAACGACTTGCAGCGGTGCAGGAAGCCGCGCAGGTTGCGGTCGTTGTACGGGTGGTTCTCCCACTCGGCGTCGACGAACGTGCTCAGCTTGCCGTGGTTCTCGAGCACGAGGTGGAGGTACAGGTCGTTCGCCTCGGCGAGCTCGAGCAGGCGGTCGAGCTTCCAGGCGTGGTGCAGGTTGTAGCGGCCGGGCCCGAAGTAGTGCTTCCACCGGGCCGTCCACTCGATCCCCAGCGACCAGCTCGCCATCCACACCTCGACTAGGTTCTGGCCGTGCTCG
>JAWODX010000387.1:0-3171 GCA_046483085.1 Planctomycetota bacterium | reverse complement strand
GGTGGACGAGTTCGGGGAACTCGACGCGGTCGGCGTCCGCCAGTGCGAATGCGCCGACGCCCGCCTGGGAGAGCGCGCCGACGACCCGGTCGGCCTGGGCCTTTTCGAGGCTGCTGACGAGGACCCCGCCGGCGCGGTCGCGCAGCTTTCGTGTCAGGTCAAACGCGACCTCCCCGGTGACCTTCGCGACGGCGCGGGCCGCCTGTGCGGCGGGGACCGAGGTCGGATCGCGGGCGAGCACCGAGTACGTGCCTGCCACGAGTGGCCTCCGCCATCGTCGAAGCCCGTGCCCGCATCTCGCGCGTCGATTCCCGACGGTGCTCTGCTAATGGGGCACGGGATACCGGGGCGCCCGGAACGACCGGGTCTCGTCGTCCTGGTCGGGCTCTTCATCGTCGCCGCGCGGTTCGCCGGGTTTCTGGTGCCGGCGGATGGTGAGGTGGAAGTCGATGGGCGCCGCGCCGGGCATGATCTTCTGGTATCGGTCCCGGAGCACCCGGGCGAGCGTGTCGTGGATGGAGACGACGTTGGACAGGTCGCGGACCCGCGCCTCGACCTGGCCTTCCTCGGGCACCTGTGTCTGCTGGTTCATGAGGATGCGAACAGTCGAGTCGTTGACGTCGGGCAGCGACCGCGCGGTGCGGCGAAGCTCCTCCTCGACCACCGACGCGTGCAGGCGCACACTGCCCGTGTCGGTCGTGACCACGATGAAGTTCCCCGTCTCCCGCCGCCAGGCCCGGATGAACCGTCCGGCGAACAACAGGACGAGCCCCGCGCCGAGGAGGAGCCCGATCCAGTCGAGCGCGTCGCCTGATCCGGCGACCAGCTCTCTCAGCGACAGCCAGACCAGCACGACCCCGGCCGCCACAGCCAGCAGGTGGCCGGACGGCCGCAGTTTCCGCAGGAGTGTCACCACCATCGTCATACCCTCCGATGTGATCCGTTGCCTAGGAGCCGACCTTGCCCAGTTCCTCTCGCAGCTCCTGTTGCTTGTCGTTCGGCTCGGGCTGCGCCGGATTGAACCCGCCGTTGTCGAGCACCGACTCGACGAACTTCGTGTCGATCCGGCCGGAGAGGAAGGCGCTGTGGCCGAAAATCTCGAGGTACAGGGGGATCGTCGTCCGAATCCCCTCGATCACATACTCTTCGAGAGCTCGCTGCATGCAGGCGATCGCCTCCCGGCGGTTGCGCCGATGCACGATCAGCTTGCTCACCAGGGAATCATACTGCGGGGAGACCCGGCATCCGGCGTAGGCGTGCGAGTCGACCCGCACGCCGGGGCCGCCCGGCGCGTAGTACCGGCTGATCGTCCCGGGGCTCGGCTGGAACGTGATCGGGTCCTCGGCGTTGATGCGGCACTCGATGGCGACCCCGCTCATGGAGACGTCTTCCTGGCGCAGGCTCAGCCGCTCGCCCGAGGCGATGCGGAGCTGCTCGCGGAGGATGTCCACCCCGGTCACCATCTCGGTCACCGGGTGCTCGACCTGGATGCGGCAGTTCATCTCGATGAAGTAGAAGTCCCCGTTCTTGTCCACGAGGAATTCGACGGTCCCCGCGCCGTAGTAGTCGACGGCCTTCGCGATGGCGATGGCCGCCTCGCCGAGCCGCTGGCGGACGTCCTCGTCGATGGCGGGGCAGGGCGCCTCTTCGATCAGCTTTTGGTGCCGACGCTGCAGCGAGCAGTCGCGGTCGCCCAGGTGGATGACGTTGCCGTGATGGTCGCCGAGGAGCTGGATCTCGACGTGACGGGCGCCGGTGACGTATTTCTCGAGGTAGACGGCCCGGTCGCCGAACGCCGCCTCGGCCTCCGACTCGGCCACGTTGAAGCACCGCTTCAGGCTCATGTCGTTGTGGGCCACGCGCATGCCCCGGCCCCCGCCGCCCATCCCCGCTTTCACCACGACGGGGTAGCCGACGTCGTGTGCGATGCGGACGGCTTCGTCGTCGTTGGGCACGGCGCCCTTGCTGCCGGGGACGACGGGGACGCCGGCGGACATGGCGATCTCGCGGGCCTTCACCTTGTCGCCCATCAGGCTCATGGCCTCGGCGGACGGGCCGATGAATTCGAGGTTGCAGCTTCGGCAGACCTCGGCGAACCGGCTGACCTCGGAGAGGAACCCGTAGCCGGGATGGATGCCTTCGACGTCGGCGATTTCGGCCGCCGAAATGATGGCCGGGATGTTCAGGTAGCTCTGGTCGCTCGGCCCGGGCCCGATGCAGATCCGCTCCTCCGCGAAGTCCAGGTAGATCGCGTTCTGGTCCTCCTCCGAATACGCGGCCACGGCCGCGATGCCGAGCTCCTTGCAGGCGCGGATGATCCGCAGGGCGATCTCGCCTCGGGCACATACCAGGATGCGTGAAAACACCGTCGGTTCCTCTCGTTGCGGCGGGGGCGGACCCGCCCGTTCCTCGGGCCGGCGCCCGCCCGCCAGTCAGGGATGGCTCATTCCTCGACGGCGAGCTGGAAGAGCGGCTGGCCGTACTCGACGGGCTCGCCGTTCTCGACCAGGATCCGGGTCACGCGTCCGGCCTGCTCGGCCTTGATTTCGTTCATGACCTTCATCGCCTCGATGATGCAGAGGGTCTCGCCGGCCTGGACCTCGTCGCCCACCTCGATGAACGGATCGGCCTCGGGCTTCGAGGCGCGGTAGAACGAGCCGACCATGGGCGAGGTGACGACCTGGGTGCCGGGCTCTTCTTCGAGCCCGGCCGCCCCGGTCTCCGGGCCGGCGGCGGCCGGCTCCGGCGCCGGCGGGGCGGCCGCCGGCGCCGCCTGATGGATCACCTGCGGCTGCGCCGGGCTGCCCGCCTTGCGGAGCTTGACCTCGGCGCCGTCGACGTCCACGGCCAGCTCCTCCAGCTCGTTCTCGTCCATGAAAGCAGCCAGCTCATCGAGCAACTTGCGGACCTTCTCGATGTCCATCTATTCCTCCGAAGGGGGCGCCGGCCGTTGGTGGATCGGCGCCGCCCGCTCATACGCGTTTCAGGTATTCGCCCGTCCGGGTGTCGATCTGGAGCACGTCGCCCACTTCGACAAAGAGGGGGACCTGGATGACGCCGCCCGTCTCCAGAGTGGCGGGCTTGGACCCGCCGGCAGCCGTGTCCCCCTTCACCCCGGGGTCGGTCTTTGCCACCTTCAGCTCGACGAAATTGGGCAGCGAGATGTCGAGC
>JAWODX010000380.1:0-4438 GCA_046483085.1 Planctomycetota bacterium | reverse complement strand
CTTCCGGCATATTCTCGAATCTTTTCAGTGCATCCAGAAGGTACCACACGGCTGCAGGATGTTTTTTCTTTAAAAGTTCGACATTGGTTGTCCGTGCAGCGCCTTGAAGACCGCGTGGAGGCGCTCCAGATGCGGCACCAACGAGGCGTATTGCTGCCGAAGCGCCGCATCGCCGTCGACCAGCATCGCTTCATTCCCAGCATCGCCGGATGATCCCGATGAGGTCGGTAAGCCGGTCGAGCCGTCGGTCGGTCGGGCCGTGGTCTCTCGTGGTGCCGCCGGTCCGGACGATGTAGGTGGCGACGCCGACCGCCTCGCCGGTGAGCCGGTCGATCTCGTGGTCGCCGACGTAGATCGATTCGGGGGGCCGGAGCCCCAGCCGCTCCAGGGCGCGGAGGAGCGGGTCCGGCGACGGCTTCGGCCGGGCGTCTTCGCGGGTGATGACGACGTCGAACCCGGCCCCGTGGCGGGCGATGAACGTCTGGACGGACGCCCGCGAGTTCCGGGTGACGAGCCCGCAGGGCAATTGCTGCCGGGCGACGAACGCGAGCAGCTCCTCGGCCCCCGGGTTGAGCCGGCTGGCCGCGGCGGCCCGCTGCTCGTGCTGTTCGATGATGCGGAACGCGCGGCGCCGCTCGGCATGCGACATCCGCTCCAGGGTCTCGAGGATCGGGCCGCCGTCGATCCCGATCTCGCGCCGCATGGCGTCGAAGTCGAGGATCGGGACGGTGAGCGTGCCGTCGAGGTCGAAGAGGACGCCGCGGATGGGGTGGTCGTTCCGGACGGTCATCATGCCGAGAACTGGCCGCGGCCGAGGATGTCGTGCAGGAGGATGATGCCGGCCGGTCGGCCCTTGAGGTCGACGATGGCCAGCGACGTGATGCCCTTGACTTCCATGAGCCGGAGCGCGTCGACCGCCGCCGTGTCCGCCTCGACCGTCTTGGGGTTCCGGGTCATGTGCGTCCTGAGCGGCTGCCTCACCAGGTCGTCGTGGCCGCCCCGCAGGAGCATTCGCCGGATGTCACCGTCGGTGAGGATGCCGGCCAGCCGGCCGTGGCGGCCGGTGACCAGGGTGACGCCGAGGTTGTCCCGCTCGGTCATCTCGCGGAGGGCGTCGCCGACGGTCGCCGTGCTCTTCACCACGGGGATCGCGTCGCCCTTGCGCATGAGGTCCGAGACGCGCAGTCGGAGCCGGTGCCCGAGCTCGCCGGCCGGATGGCGCGCCGCAAAGTCGTCCTCCGTGAACTGGTTGACCGACGCCAGGGTCATCGCCAGCGCGTCGCCGAACGCGAGCATGGTCGTCGTGCTGGCGGTCGGCGCCAGGCCGAGCGGACAGGCTTCCCGCTCGGCGCCCACCTCCAGCGCCATGTCCGCCTGGCGGGCGAGGGTGGACGCGAGGTTGGAGGTGAAGGCGACGATCTTCGCGCCGAGCGACCGGGCGTAGGGGATCAGGTTGATGAGTTCGACCGCCTCGCCGCTGTTGGAGAGGAGGAGCAGCACGTCGCCCTTGCCGACGATGCCCAGGTCGCCGTGCAGGGCGTTCAGCGGGTCGAGGAAGACGGCGGGGGTGCCGGTGCTGGAGAGGGTGGCGGCGACCTTGGCGCCGATCAGGCCCGACTTGCCCACGCCGGAGACGACCACCTTGCCGGGGAGCCGGGCCAGCATCCGGACCAGCCGGGCGAAATCGTCGTTGAGCCGGCTGCTCAGGGCGCGGATCGACTCCGCCTCGATCTCGAACACGCGCCGGGCGCTCTCCAGCGCCTCCTTCGTCCCCGGCGTTCGCTTCGCCATCGGCCTCTCCCTGGTTCGGTACGAGTATACGCGGCGCGGCCGCGCGGCGCAAGTTTGGCGGAGTGGAGCGGGGTCAGATCCAGCGCTCGAACCAGCGGACGGCCTCCCGCAGGGTGGTCGGGGTGACGGCCCGGCCGGGCGACGTCTGCGAGAGGAAGTCGTCGGCCTTGCCCGCCTCGCGGTAGACCTTGCGTACGTCGGCGAACGCCCGGTCGGCGTCGGCAGCGGGGAACAGCGGCTCGTCGTTCAGCGCCGCGAGCATCAACGCCCGGGGCACGGTGAGGCAGGCGATGTCGGGCAGGTCGAGGAAGTTGGACAGCCCGGGCACCGCGAAATGGGTCCAGGAGGTGCCGGGCACGCCCGACTCGACCACGCGGCGCAGGCTGCTGACCCATCCGACGGCGACGGTCGCCCGGACCAGGTCGCACAGGCCCGAGAGGTAGAGGGCGAGCAGGCCCCCGGAATGGGCGCCGAAGCAGCCGATCCGCCGCGCGTCCACCCCCTGGACCGTCGTCAGGTACTCGGCGGCGCGGATCGCGTCCCACACGTGCAGGCCCATCAGTGTGGCGCCCGCCTGGATCAGGTTCAGGCCGGTCGGGGCTTCGTTCGCCCGGGCGATCTCCTCGAACGCGGCGTGCTGCTCGGGGTCCGAGAGGTCCAGCCCGTCGACCTCCGCGATCCCGCTCAGCCGCCGGTCGCCGAAGTAGAACAGGTCGGTGGCCAGGACGGCGAACCCGGCGCGGGCCAGTTCGGCGGCCACCGACTGGCCGGCGTACTGCGCCTGCTTGTGTTCGGCGAGCGCCGGATGCTCGTCGGCCTCGGCCGGCGCCACCTTCTCCTTGCCCCAGGCGAACAGGCCGCCGTGATCGTGGAGGCAGAGGATGCCCGGCAGCTTCCCCCGCGTGATCCGGGGCACGAGCAGATACGCCGAGACGCGGGTGTGCTGCGACGAGCTGAACCAGACTTTCCGCCGCGTGAAGTCGCCCAGGTCGTCCGACTCGCCGACCTCCGCCTGGAAGTCGACCCGCGGCGGGGCATAGTGGAGCAGCTCGAAGATCTTCTTCCTGGCGTACCCTCGCCAGGTCTCCTGGTCCGAGTAGTTGCCGGAGAGGTACGAGAGTGGCTGAGCCGCCTTCGCCGCGAGGGCTTCGACCAGATGGTGGCGGTGGCCCAGGGTCGGCATACGGCGCAAGTCTCCGCGAGAGGTGAGCCTGTTGAGCGCCCGCAATGGAAGGCGATTCTAGGAGGGCCGATCGCGCTTGTCAAGCGTCGCAGGCCGGGCCCGGCAATAGACGAACGCGGCGAGCGCGACGAGGAACACGGGCAGCCCGACGAGCTGCCCCATGTTCAGGCCGAACCAGATCGGCGGCGTGTCGTTCCGCACGAACTCGATGCTGAACCGGGCGATCGCATACAGGCAGCCCATCAGCGCGAACACCTCTCCGGGCCGCCGGCGGCGGCGGCGCCAAAGAAGCAGGAGCCCACAAATGAGGAACCCGGAGAACGACGAATACAACTGGGTCGGATGAACGGGCAGCGACCAGTGGTCGTCTGGGCTGATCCGGTCCGGATAGAGCAGCAGGTGTTGCCGGAACGCCGGGCTGCCCTCGATCCGCTCCTGCCGGACGCGGCCGTCGGGCAGGCGCGTATCCCTGATCCAGATGAACGACAGGTCCTCTCGATCCGGCGCGTCCCGGTAGAGCCGGCGCGCCTGCTCCGGGCTCATCGCCTGTTCGGCGGCGCCGGTCCGGACGAATACGCGCCAGCGGCCCTTCGCCCGGCCCTCGCTCTCGCGATCCGGTTGGAAGGTCGAGGTGGCCACGAACCGGGGGAAGCGGACGGCGAGCGGAAAGGTCTCGGGCGCCACGGCGCCCCAGCAGCAGCCGTTGAGAAAGCAGCCGATCCGGCCGAAGCCCAGCCCCAGCATGATTGCCGGGGCCGCCGCGTCCGCCAGCCGCCGCAGCGGAAGCTTCTTCTTCCGGATGTATGCGATCAGCCCGACCGTCGCCAGCACCAGGCCCCCGTAAAACACCAGCCCCCCCCGCCAGATGGCGAACACCTGCCAGAAGCTCGACACCCCGTACTGGAGCACGAAAAACGCCCGGGCCCCGATGATCCCCAGCAGCGCCCCGATCACCAGGATGTCGATCATCCGGTCCGGATGGACCCCCTCTTTCTTCGCGGTCCGGCGGGAGAGGAAATAGGCCGAGTAGAACGCGACGACCAGCATCAGCCCGTAGGAGTGGAGCGGCCAGCCGGGGATGACTTCTGGATGCATAAGCCGCGGTCCTGGAACCTGGGGCCGGCGATTCTACCAGAGCGGCGCCCGGCCGGCAAGGCCGACACGCGCCGGCCAGCGATTCCGCAGAGAGCGTTCGAACAGGGCGAGGGTGACGAATGTACGGCGGGAGAAGGGCAGATCGTCGGGCATCAGATTCACAAAGAGCTTGCGGAGACGAGTTGAGACGGCTGGGTTCTGGAAGGCCGCCTGCCTGATCGTGTTCTCCGAGAGGCCCTCGGTCACCCCGCCGAGGCGCATCGGGGGCGCGGCCCCGGCGACTCCCGCATGCGCAAGCAGGGCTCTCCTGTGGCACCGCAGGTGGAAGCGGCGCAACGTGCCATGCGCATCACGCTTTCGCGTGAAGAG
>JAWODX010000369.1:0-3970 GCA_046483085.1 Planctomycetota bacterium | reverse complement strand
TCGCCTCGAGCCGTTCCATTGGGGCGCCACAACAGTCCAGCCCGCCCCGCCCGCCGGTCAGCACCTCCACGATGTTCCCACACGCCTCGCACGCATACACTTCCAGCCGGTCCGCCATTGTGCCGCTCCTTTCGAACTCCTGGCCTGGGTCCAAACACAGATCAGCAAAACTCTCTTGCTCCTCCCCGGCCCCGCGACTTATAGCACAACCACGGGCGGAGTGCAACGGGAATGTCGGAAGGCGATAGAAAGACGGCAGCCGAACGAGGGGGAGGACTCATTCGGCTGCCTGTCCTTTCAGGCGATCCGGGAACGCCCCGAACGCCTTGTTGCGGTTGCTGGCCGGATGCAACCGCTGTGAGCTCTGCATCATCCTGGGAACCAGGAATGGGGGGCGGTGCGGCGGGTGCAAATCCCGTCTGGATCCCGGCGGGAGTGACCGGGACCGCGGGCGGCGGGGCAAGGCCGCCTGCGCCGAAGCCGGTCGATGCTGGAGTCCGGGTTCGGGGGTATGGGCCGGCCTCGGGATAACGGACAATCCCGCCGCACCGTAGAAGATCTTTTCAAACAACGTCGTGCATCGCCGCGTCCATCAACACATCGAAGCTTATCCCGCATCCACAGATGCTGCAATCGTCGTCGCTCCTATTTCGGTGCCGTGCTTCCCCGACTTCTCGTGTCAAAGTTTGCCCTACGCGCGCAGGCGGAAATCGCGCGGTGCGACGGTCTCCAGGACGCCTGTTCGGGGGACCGCGCGGGGGCGCGGGGACGGGTTCAGTGACGGCGGGCGCGGGCCACGTCTTTCAGGAACGCGCCGGCTTCGTCGTCGGGCAGGCCGCCGACCATGAACTGGAAGCCCTCGCCGCCGATCATCTCGCAGACGTCGAGGACCTGGCGCGGCTCCGCGCTGATCTGGCAGAGCTTGCCCGCCTCCCGGATGCGCCGCAGGACGTCGGGCCACTCGGCGGGGGCGGGGGCGCCCGCGCCGGGGATCCACTGGACGCCCTTGAGCGAATCGATCTCGAGCAGCGCGTCGAGCTGCGGCAGCGCGCCGGGGCCGTCGAGGTGATAGAAGGGATCGTCGAGCGACCGGCAGACGGCGGTCAGTTCGGGGATGAGGAACCGCCGGCCCATCGGTGGCGAGATCATCGCCACGAAATCACACTGCAACATGTACGTCCGGTCTTTCGACCAGCTCCGCGCCCACGGCACCGTGCCGCGGCATTTCGCCCGGATGATCTCGTCGAGCCGCGCGTAACACTCCAGCCAGATCTCCGAGATTCGCCAGAGAACCCGCTCCACCTCGTCGGGCGCGTCCACCAGGTCGGTGAGCAGCCCCTCCGTCGTTCGCAGCGAGGCCAAAACGTCGAGCGTCCCGCCCAGGTCGGTATGGCTGATCGCGACCATGCCGTCCCAGTAGTCGACCGCCGCCCGGGTGACGTCGACGACCTGCCGCCACCAGGGGTTCTCGGGGTCGAGCTGCGGGTCGATCTCGTGGATGGGCTTCGGCTCGCCCGGCTCGAACCAGACCGTATCGGGCCGGGCATTGAGGCGGGCGCCGAGGAACGCGGCCAGCGCCCCGGCGCCGAAATTGATGAACCAGAACGGGAACCCGTCGGCCTGGAAGTGCTGGCGCCGGAAGACCCGGCCGAACAGGTCGCAGAGCTCCTCGGGCGAGGCCCCGGGATGGTTGGGCAGGAAGCGGCTCGGCGCCGGCCCGCCGGGCTCGGTCCGCACCATGTAGATCAGCGGGCGGTCGAGCTCGCCCGCCCACCACGCGCTGTAGTCGCGCTCGATCCGGTCCCAGTCGGCCTCGGTGAATCGAATCGGCGGGGCCATTCAGAGAATCCTTCGCAGGTCGGCGATCATGGCCAGCCGGCGGCGCAGCCCCCGCGACCGGAAGATGCACATGAAATAGTGGGCGAGGGTCGGGAGGCGGCCGTACGTGTTCACGCCGAGGATCCGCCCGCACGACCGATTGTTGGCCATGGGGATGACGTAGCCGGGGTCGAACGGCCGGAACGGTTTCGGCGGCCGGCCGCGTTCGAGCCGCAGGATGTTGCGGGCGGCGCGGGCGCCCTGGCTGAGCGCGAACTGGACGGACATGCGGAGCGGCGGGCCGCCGTGGGCGAAGTACGCCGAGTCGCCCGCAGCGAACGCCCGGTCGTCGAGCCGCAGACAGCGGTCCACTTCGAGCCGCCCCTTCTTGTCCCTGGGCACGTCGAGCGCCCGGACGAAGTCCGGGGTCTGCACCCCGGCCGCCCAGATGACCGCCGCGCCGTCGAGCCGGTCGCCGGACGAAAGCCCCACCCGGTCGCCGTCGATCTCGGCCACCGTCGTCTCCAGCCGCACCTCGATCCCGAGCCGCTCGACATTCTCGGCCGCGTATCGCTGGAATTCCGGACGAATCGCCGGCAGCAGGCGGTCCTGCAATTCGCAGACGATGATGCGCCGCTCGGCCCCGTGCCGACGGAAGTACGCCCACAGGTTCGTCGCCACCTCGAGGCCGGTGTACGCGCCGCCGACCACGACGTAGGTGGCACGGTTCTCGCGGCGCAGCGCGCCGAGCAACGCCCGCGCCTCCGCCACGTCGTCCAGCTTGTACGCCCGCTCCCGGACCTCGGCCTGCCCGTAGAACGTCGTCCGCGATCCCGACGCGATGATCAGGAAATCGTAGTCGAACTCCCCCCGGTCGGTCCGGACCTTTCGCGCCGCGAGCTCGACGGAGGTCACGCGCTCGCTCCGAAACGTGACGCCGAGCTTGCGGCAGATCGCGGGCAGCTCGTAGGTCAACAGATCGGGGTCGGCGCGCTCGCCGATCACGTCCGGCAGCAGCGGCAGGAAGTCGTGGGTCGGTTTGCGATCGAGCAGAAGTACGTCCGCCCTGCCCCGCAGCGTCTCCGCCGCCGCGAGCCCCGCGAATCCACCGCCGATGATCAGTGCTCTGCTCACAGGCACACGTCGAGAATCAGGACGACACTCACGAACGAATGGACGCCGAGCACGAGGACGGATGCCGGCACGAGCCCCGGCTTGTCGCCGGCCCGACGCCTGAGGATGCTCGCCGCCACGACCGCCGGCGCCAGCCCGACGACGGAGAGCGCCGACGGGCCGCCCAGATGTCCGAGGGCAAAACATACAACGATCGACGCGAACGCACAAGCCGAGGCGCCCGCGTAAAGCACATAACCCCGGCCAGCGCCGACCGCCCCGACCAGGGTCCGCTTGCCCGCGGCCCGGTCGTCGGACGCGTCCGGCACCTCGTTGGCCAGGAGGATCGCCGCTGTCAGGAATCCGAAGGGCAGCGAGAGCAGGAAGACGCGGAGCGCGGGAAAGACCCCCGTCTGGATCGCATACCCGCCCATCACCGTCGCCGGCCCGAACAGCAGGAACACGACGACCTCGCCAAGACACCGGTAAGAGAGCCGAAGCGGCTCGGCCGAGTACGCCCAGCCGAGCAGCAGGATCAATGCGTACCACGCCACGACGTCCGCGTCGTTCTTCAGGACCGCCAGCGCGCCCACCGCCGCAAGGGCGATTCCCGCCAGAACGAGAGCGGCCACGCCGTAGAACGCCGCCGGCAGCACCCCTGCCTGGATCAGCTTCGACCCGCCGAAGAATCCGAAGTACCGATCATCCTGATCGTCCACCCCGCTCTTCGCGTCCGCGTAGTCGTTCAGCACGTTCGCGCTGAGGTGCGTGCCCGCCACCGCCACAGCGCCGAGGACGAACAGACCGAGCCGGAAACCCCGGCCGGCGAGGAACGAGCCGAACGCATAGGGAAAGAGGCTGGCGCTGAGGAAGGGCAGGCGCAGCGCCCGCACGAGGTGTCTGGGCTGCACGGTCAACTCGACAAGGCCGCTCCGAGACGGGCTCTGTCTGATAACCCGGCAGACAGGAATGTCTACCCCACCGACGCGCTCCCTCTTGGCGGTGGGACAGGCACTCTTGCCTGCCAACGACGCACGGC
>JAWODX010000265.1:0-7524 GCA_046483085.1 Planctomycetota bacterium | reverse complement strand
GCCGACGGCGAGCATGGCGATCACGCTGCCCACGCCGAAGACGACGCCGAGGATGGTCAGCAGCGAGCGCAGCTTGTGGAGGGTGAGGGTCTTGATGCCGGACCGGATGTTGCGGGCCATGCGCGAGCGGTGCATCAGACGTCCTCCTCCAGTCGGTGGATGCGGCCGTCGCGCATGTGGAGGCGGGTGCGTGCGAACGTCGCGATCTCCTCCTCGTGGGTGACGAGGATGATGGTTTTCCCCTGCCGGTTCAGCTCTCGCAGCAGCTCCAGGATTTGCCGGCCGGTGGCGGTGTCGAGGTTGCCGGTCGGCTCGTCGGCGAGGAGCACGGCGGGGTCGTTGGCGAGTGCGCGTGCGACGGCCACGCGCTGCTGCTGCCCGCCCGAGAGCTCGGCCGGGCGGTGATCGAGTCGATCGCCCAGGCCCACCCGGTCGCCGAGTTCGGCGGCGCGTTCGCCGCTTCGGTGTGCGTCCCAGCCCTGGTAATAGAGCGGCAGCTCGATGTTCTCGGCCACGGTGAGCTGCTGGATCAGGTTGAAACTCTGGAAGATGAAGCCGATCTGGTTGAGGCGGATATCGCTCAGTGCGTCGTCGTTCAACATACTGACGTCGCGGCCGTTGAGCAGGTATTGGCCGCGGGTCGGCCGGTCCAGGCAGCCGAGCAGGTTGAGCATGGTGCTCTTGCCCGAGCCGCTCGGCCCCATGATCGCGAAGAATCCGCCGGCCGGGATGGACAGGCTGATGTCGACCAGGGCGTGGACCTCGGTCTCGCCCATCACGTATGTCTTGTGGACGTCGGTCAGTCGGACGAGTCCGCCGTCGGTGCCGTGCGGAAGGGCTGATGCTGTGATCCCGGTCATTCTTTCCCCCGCGATCGTCGTGCGTCGGCCCCCCCGCTGCGGTCCCGCCCCGCCTGCTTGCGGAGCTGCTCGCGCTGTTCGGGCGTGAGGTTCTGGAAGAACTTGCGGCGTTCCTCGCGCGACATCGAGCGGAGCTTCGCGGGGTCGATGGGCGCCTGCTCGTTCTCCTCGTCCTTCTTCTCGGACTGCTCCTTTTCGGCGGGGGCCTCCACGTCGGCGGGGACGTCGACCGGCGGCTCCCCGCCGTTTGCCGATTCGCTCTGTACTTCCGACGGCGCGAGCGGCGGGGCGAGCAGGGCCGTGTCGCCTTCCTCCAGTCCCGATACGATCCGGATCGTCCGGTTGTTGTCGTATCCGACTTCGACGGTCCGCGCCTCGGGTCCGTCGGGGCCGGGCACGTAGACGGCGCTCTTCCCGCCCACCTGGACGACGCACTGCACGGGCAGGGAGAGGGCGTCCTCGTACCGTTCGACGATGATCTCGGCCTCGCAGCTCATGCCCGGCCGGAGCGCGGCCGTGTCGCGGTCGATGTAAACCTCCGTGCTGTAGACCTTCAGGTCGGGGTTGAGCCATCGACTGGTCGCGTCGGGCAGGAGCGCGATCTTCCCCACGTGGCCCCAGAACTGCTTTCCGGGGAGGGCGTCGACGGTGATGCGGACGGGCATGTCCTTGCGGACCTTCCGCAGGCTCGCCTCGTGGACCTTGACCTCGGCCATCATGGCCGACGTGGTCGGCAGGAAGATGAGCTCCTGTCGCTCGCGCACGGTCTGGCCCTCTTCGAGCGGCTCGGCGTTGCCCCGCCAACTGCCCCGGCCCGTCGTGGCATAGACGACCATCCCGTCGACCGGGGCGGTCATCTTGCATTTGGCGATCTGCTCCTCGCACTTCTTGAGCTTCGCCTTCTGCCGCTCGTGTTCGGACTCCTTGGCCTTCAGCTCGGCCCGGGCCTGGACGAGGTCGGCGGCCGCCTTCCGCTTCGTGCGCATCAGCGCCTCCTCGGCCTGCTTCAGGTCGCTCTGGAGTTGGTCGAGATTGCGCTGGTGCGTATACTTCTTCAGCAGCGACAGGTTGCTCTCGGCGAGGTCGAGCGCGATCCGGGCGCGTTTCGCAGCCAGCTCGGCAGCCTCGAACTCGGCCTGTGTGACGAACCCCTCGCCGACCAGCGGTTTGTAGAGCCGGACCTTCTCCGCCGCGGTCGCCAGCTCCTCCTTGGCAAGGGTGACCTCGGACTCCGCCTTCTGGAGGTCCCGCGGATATTCGCCCTCCAGGTACTTGGTGAGGTCCTGCCGGGCGAACTTGAACGCCAGCTCGGCCTCGGCGATGTCGCTCTCGGTCTGGCTCCGGGTCACTGCCAGGTTTTCACGGGCGCGGATGAACGCCGCCTCCGAGTTCAGGACCGTGATCTGCTGCTGGTTCTTCTGCTCCTCCAGTCGACTCGAGTCGAGTTCCACCAGCAGGTCGCCCTTCTTGGCCTGGATGCCCTCGGGGACCAGGAACAGGATGGTCGAGGTGCCCTCGACCTCGCTCTTCACGACCGCCTGCTGGCGGTTCTGGATCGTGCCCGATTCGGTCACGCTGATCACGAGCGGCCCGCGCTGAACGGTCGCCAGCGGGACGGCGGTCTCGTCGTCATCGCCCCCCGACCAGAAGCTGCGCAGCCCGAGCCAGCCCATGCCACAGACGGCGATCACGAGGACAAGCCACACCCAGGCGGAGCCGGGTCCGCCGACACGGGCGCGTGGGCTGCGGCGGCTCATTCGTGCGTTCATCATGATCCCGATCCCTTCTGAGTTTCTGATCCGCGTGCGCCGGCGCCGCGCAGGAACATGTCGACCACCAGGTCCAGATCAAGGTCCCGGCTGCGGCCGCGCGCCCGCGCCCTGGAATACGTGCGGAGCAGGCCCAGCAGCAGGCGCGAGAGCGTCTCGGGCCGGACGTCCGTCCGAAGCGCCCCTTCCTCCACGCCCCGCCGGAGGATATCCGACATGGCCGCGTCGATCTTCCTCCGGCGCTCGCGCCAGCGCTGGCGGAATTCGCCCTTGTGCCAGTACGCGCGGGCATCCTCCGAGTGCATCATCCGGAACAGGGGCCGGCGGCGGCGGAAGAACGCGCTGATCTGCGTGCAGGCCGCGAGCAACTGCTCCTCGAACGAGAGGTCGCCCGGCACGTCCCGCAGCAGTCCACAAAGCTCCGCGTACCCGTTCATCGCCGTCTCGAAGAACAGGTCGTCCTTGTCCTTGAAATAACGATAGACCGTCCCCTTGCCCACGTGGGCCTCGCGGATGACCTCGTCGAGCGTGATCTCATGAAAGCGGCGGCTGGCAAACAACTTCTCTGTCGCCTTCATGATCTCGGAGCGCCGGTCTCGTTTCGCCATGGTCCGACCCCCTCCGCGCGGGAGAACAGAACTGACCAGTCAGTTCTATTATACCATGTCCGGCGCGTCCCGCAATCCCGCGCGTTGCCGAGTTATCCCGGGTCCGACAACGCTGGAAACTTCCCGCAGAGCACGCGGAGAGAATGATTTATGGCCTCTTGGCTGCGACACGGAGGCAGCAGGCAACAGGGACCCAAGAGAATCCCATACGTTCCTGTCTGCGTGCCACGCACAGGCAGGCTTGTTCCCCGAGGAGTTCTCTGCGATCTCCGCGATCTCTGCGGCGAGCCTTTCGCGTTGTCGTGCTAGACCAGCCCCTGGTCGATCGTGGCGTCGGCGACCTTGGTGAACCCGGCGATGTTGGCGCCGGCGACGAGGTTGCCCGGCGCGTTGCACTCGTCGGCCGTCTGGGAGCACAGGCGATAGACGTTCTCCATGATCGTCTTCAGGCGGCTGTCGACCTCGGCGAAGCTCCACTGGAGCCGAAGGCTGTTCTGCGACATCTCGAGCCCGGACGTGGCCACGCCGCCCGCGTTCGCCGCCTTGCCCGGGCCGAACTGCACCCCCGCCTCCTGAAACACGTCGATCCCCTCGTTCGTGGTGGGCATGTTGGCCCCTTCGGCGACGGCGACCGTGCCGTTCGCGGCCAGCGTCCGGGCCGCCGCTTCGTCGAGCTCGTTCTGCGTGGCGCAGGGCAGGGCCACGTCGACCGGGATGCTCCAGATCCCCGTGCTCCCCTCGTGGTATTCCGCGTCGGCGCACTCGTCGGCGTACGCGCGGATTCGCTTGCGCTCGACTTCCTTGATCTGCTTCATCAGGTCGACCCGGATCCCGTCGGGGTGGTGGACGTAGCCATCGCTGTCGGACATGGCGGCCACGGTCGCCCCGAGCTGTCCGGCCTTCTCGGCGGCGTAGATGGCGACGTTGCCGGAGCCGGAGATGCTGACCCGGAGCCCGTCGAGGGTCTTGCCCGTCCCGCGCAGCATCTCCTCGACGAAGTAGATGAGGCCGTAGCCGGTGGCCTCCTTCCGGACGTAGCTGCCGCCCCACTTGACGTCCTTGCCGGTGAGGGCGTATTCGAACTCGCCGGTGATCCGCTTGTGCTGGCCGAACATGTAGCCGACTTCGCGGAGGCCGACGCCGATGTCGCCGGCGGGCACGTCGGAGCTCGGGCCGATGAACCGGTACAGCTCGGTCACGAAGCTCTGGCAGAACCGCATCACCTCGTTGTCCGACTTGCCCTTGGGATCGAAGTCGCTTCCCCCCTTCCCGCCGCCCAGCGGCAGCCCGGTCAGCGCGTTCTTGAGCACCTGCTCGAACGCGAGGAACTTGCAGACGCTCAGGTTGACCGTGGGGTGGAAGCGCAGGCCGCCCTTGTAGGGGCCGAGCGCGCTGTTGAAACGCACCCGATAACCGCGGTTGAGGCGGATCCGGTTCTTGTCGTCCTGCCACGGGACGCGAAACGTGACCACCCGCTCGGGTTCGGTGAGCCGTTCGAGCACGTGGTATTGTTGATACTCCGGGTGCTTCTCGATCACCGGTCGGACGGTGGAGAACACCTCGGTCACCGCCTGGATGAACTCCGGCTCGTGCGGGTTCTTCCGCTTCACCTCGTCCAGCGCCTTGTTCAGGTATTCCGTCGCCGCCATCGCCATGGCTCTCTCCTTATCCTCGAGCGACTGCGCCAGGGTGCCTGTTCGCCGCAACGCGGGTCAAGCGCAGGGCGGTCCGACGCCGGAAACAGAGGCTCGTGCTCCGTATGGATTATCGGCCTTCACGGCAGCAATGTAAGCTGGGCGTGTGCCGGATGGTCGGGGGACGCGATCGGGAACGGCTTCGCGTTCCGGTCTTGCCTGCTGCGCGGCAGACAGGAATGCCTGGCCCACCGTTTTGTTAGAGCTCCTGAATGCCGATCTCCAGCTCGGCCATCGCGATGCCCATCTCGCCGGCGATGGTGTAGAAGAGGTAGACCTGGCCGTCCTCCTCGAAGATGCACGGGTCGCGCAGCTCCTGCACCTTCGTGCCCGACCCCCAGCGGGACGGCCGCAGCTTGTATTCAATCCCCTCGTACTCCTTCTCCGGCCGCAGCACGTCGATCGGCTTCGAGGCGGTCCACTCGGTCCAGTCGTCGGTCAGCTTCACGGTCGAGAGCAAGATCCGCTCGGGCCGGTCGCCGCCGCGCGAATAGAAGACGAGCAGGGTGTCGCCGCGGACGAGCACCGCGGCGTGGCGCATTCCCGGCAGGAGCGGCTTCTTCCGGACCTCGAACCGCGCGGCCGGATCGTCGGACCGCAGGAGCTGCCCGCCCTGATTGCCGCTCTTGGCGACGCCGTACCACGTCCCCTCCCAGCGGAACCGGCGGAAGTAGAAGTCGGCGATCATCTGCTTCCCGGCCGCGAAGTGCAGGCCGTCCTTCGACGTCGCCAGGCCGGTGATCTGCCGCCGGACGCGCCGGCCTGGCCCGTGGAAGTACATCCAGACCGTCTGCGTCTCGGCGGCGACGTGCACGTCGGGCGAGGCGACGTGCCCGCGGATGAGGGCCGACGCCTGCCCGAGTTTGAGCGTCCCCGGCTTGCGGACGGTCCACGGCCCGGCCAGCTTGTCGGCGCAGGCGAGCCGGATGTGCTTGCCGTGGTGATGGGCGAAGTACATGTAGTAGCGGCCGAGCGGCTCGTCGAGCCAGTCCGGGGCGCGGACGACCGACGGCCCGTTGATGTTCGTGCCGATCGTCTCGCACGTCTCGGCGGTGATCAGCGGGTTCGCCGGGCAGCGTTTGACCCCGAGCCGCTTGACGGCGCACGGCGGGCGGCGGTCCTCCTTGCCCGCGGCGTGCGCCGCGGGCAGTGCACAGATCGAGATGAGCACGATGGGGGCCCTCGGCAGGGTCACGGAACGGCCTCCAGGGAGACGGCCGGGCGCTCCGACGGGGGAACACGAATGATCGTGGGACCGGGCCACGGGCATTCGCGCGCGGCCGGGCCGGCCCGGGTCACGACGGGTGGCAGCCCTTGATGATGTAGCCGCCGGACTTTTCGTCGCGCTCGACGTCGAGCAGGCTCTCGGACTCCGCCTCTTCGAGCAGTTGTCCGAACGACCGGAACCCGTAGTAGGATTCGCTGAAGCTGGGCATCCGCCGCTTGAGCGTCTGCTTGATCATCGAGCCCCAGATCTTGCCGCCCTCGCCGCGCTCCTCCAGCAGCGCTTCGTACGTCTCGATGATCAGGTCGAACGCTTCCTGTTTCTTCTGGTCGGCCGGCTTGGCCTTGCCGCGGCTTTTCTTGCCCGACCGGGCCTTGCGGGTCTTCGGCCGCGCGGGCTTCCGGCGCACCAGGTCGTCGTAATAGATGAACTCGTCGCAGTTCGCGGTCAGCAGGTCCGACGTCGAGTTCTTCACCCCGACCCCGATCACGATCTTGTTGTTCTCGCGCAGCTTGCTGACCAGGGGCGAGAAGTCGGAGTCGCCGCTGATGATCACGAACGTGTCCACGTGCGCCTTCGTATAGCACAGGTCGAGCGCGTCGACGACCATGCGGATGTCGGCGGAGTTCTTCCCCGACTGGCGGACGTGCGGGATGTCGATCAGCTCGAACGACGCCTCGTGCATCGCGGCCCGGAACTCGCGGAACCGGCTCCAGGCGCAGTACGCCTTCTTCACCACGATGTTGCCCTTGAGCAGGAGCCGCTCGGTCACCTTGCCAATGTCGAACTTGTCGTAGTTCGCGTCGCGAACCCCGAGCGCGACGTTCTCGAAGTCGCAGAACAGGGCCATGTTTCGGATGTCGTTCTCTTCCGGCGTGGGCATGAGGACCTCCCAGGTAACGTTCGGTTTGGGGCGCCGGGCCGCTCGGCGACGGCGCGGCGCCGGTCGGAGACGGCGTCGGGCCGGATGTCCCGACCGGGATGACGCCCGTCTCCACCGGAGATATTGTACCAGGGGCCGGCGAAGAGGCAAGCGCGCCCCGCGCCCCACCCGTTTCAATGTGCGCCGTGTCGACACGGCGGCCCGGGGGCGCGGGGCGTCCGGAGCTCGGGCATGGCCTCGTGCGTCAACGGGCGGGAGAGCAGAGGCCTCTTCGGGTTTTCCCTGGACTGGGGGGACGCGGCGCGGGTGCACGGGAGCATGGGAGCACGGGAGCCGCGAAGCGGCGGGCGGTGCGTTCTCTGGGTCCCGATCATTCCGCCTGGGCTCTCCGCGTTCCGCCTCACGAGCCGTCCGCCGTTTACTGATGACTGTCCATCCTACTTCGCCCTGCGGGCTGCGTAGGACAAGCTGGTCACTGCTTCGCG
>JAWODX010000248.1:0-5833 GCA_046483085.1 Planctomycetota bacterium | reverse complement strand
GCCACGACCGTCGGCGGCCTGCGGAAACAGCTCCGGGACAAGCTGCCGGGCAGGCGGAGCCTCGCCGCACACCGGCTCGGTCACATGGGCGCGATGGACGCGGTCCCCGACCTGATCCGCGCGCTGGACGACAGCGCGGCGTCGGTCCGGCTCGCCGCCGACATCGCCCTGCGTAAGATCACCGGCCACCGCGTGGAGCTCGACTTCCGCGACGCCGGCCCGGCTGTGCGCGCGCCGGGGATCCAGGCCTGGAAGACCTGGTGGGCGGCCCGGGCGAACGAGGAGGCCGCACTGCCCGCCCTGGTGAAACAACTGGAGAGCGACGACGAGGTGGCCCGGCTCTCGGCGGACATGGCGCTCCGGGGGTTGACCGGGCATCGGGTGGACGTGGACTTCACGGACGGGCCGCCGTCGGCGCGGGCGGCGGGCGTCGCGGCGTGGAAGCGATGGCTGGCCGCTCGCCCGCACGAGACGCGCCGGCGCCTGCTGGCGACGGCCGTCCGGGCCCGGCTTCGCCCGCAGCCGGAGTACAAGTATGCGATGGAGGGGCTGGCCGACGTCGCCGGGCCGGCGACGAGCGAGCTCTTCCACCAGGCGCTCGCCGAGGGCGTCGACCTGCGGCGGACCGACCTCATCATCGCCGCGGCCGGGTATTTCGGCCGCGTGCGCGATCGGAGCGCCGTCCCCGGCCTCGCGGCGCTGGTGGACGGGTCCGTCCGCTGGCAGCCGAGCCGGCCGACCCGCCAGGCCGTCGTCACCGCCATTGGGCTGATCGTCGGCAAGGACTTCGGCACCGGCCGCGCCGGCCTCGAGAAGTGCGCCGCCTGGTGGCGCGACCACGCCGAGGAGTTCGAATAGGCTCCACGACGGGGCGGTGAGCAAGAGCACGAGCAGGAGTACGGGGAGGAGCAGGAGCGCAGCCCGATCCGGGATGGGCCCGACGGCCGGGCGCCGCCCCGCGGAACCCACGGACCCGGTCGTCGGAGCGGGCCTTTTTTTCGCTGCAGAGAGCACTTTTTCACCGCCGACTAAACCCCACCCTTTAGCGTGCCGGGCGGTTCCGCCGAAATGGTTTGACCGGGCGGCCGGCGCGTTCGATGATCGATGTGTGAGCTGCGAGGAACGACCGGAAGAGCGCTTACTCCGGCTCGCCCGTTCTGCGCTGGCCGGGCGGGTGGCCCGGAGCCTCGTCCACGAGGTGAACGACCTGCTGGTCGGCATCGTCGGGGTGGAGGAGCAGGCAGAGGCCGCCGCCGACGAAGCCGAGGTCGAGGCGGTCCTCGACATGTGCGCTGAATGCGGGCGAAAGATCGCCGATCTGATGCGGGCGTTCCAGGAACCGTTCGGCGGCCCGGAGCCGGAGAAGAGCGGTCGCCGCGCCGACGTGCACCACGTGTTGGACTGTGCGCTTCGGCTTTGCGGGAAACGCGCCGCCTGGCAGGGAGTGACGATCCGGCGGACGGGCGGGCCGGGGCCGGAGGTGCGTGCCGACGTCGGGCCCCTTGCCCAGGTCTGCGTCGAGCTGATCCACGCCGCGCTGGACACCCTGCCCGGGGGCGGGACGCTCGGCGTGGCGGCGGAAGAAGAGGGGGGCGAGATCCGCGTGATGATATCCGCCACGGGGCCGGGGACCCTGCGGGCACGATTGGACCGGGGGGTGGACCTGCTGCTCGCGCCGGGCGAGGATCCGGCGGCGACGGCGGGGTCGATGCGCGGCCTGGGGCTGACGGCGGCGGCGGAGATCGTGCGAAGCTACGGCGGACGGCTCGCGCTGGAGACCGCGCCGGGCTCCGGCGCCCGGTTCGTGATGACGCTCCCGGCCGCGCCAGGCCCGGACCCGCCCGACGCCTGACACCGGGCATCGCGCGCATCCTCGAGGCTCGCCTGTTGCGTCCGGCCGCGTGCGCGCGTAGACTCGTCCCGGCAATGAACCCCGGCCGCCGGAGGCGAACATGAGGTCCGACCTTCTTGGCGTGCGCCCGGTCCCGGGCGAGGTGGTCTACAAGTCGTTCGAGATCGACGAGGTGTCCATCCCGCTCGTCGTCGCGAGCGGCGAGGCGGACGGCCCGCTGTTGGTAGTCCACTGCGCCCAGCACGCGACCGAATACAGCGGCTCGGCGATGGTCGCCACCCTGCTTCGCGGGCTCGACCTGTCGGCTGTCGCCGGGACGCTGGCCGTCGTCCCGCTCTCGAACATCCCGTTCATCGTGCGAACGCGCGTGCCGGAGGCGTATCCGAGGCAGGCGGCGTCGCTGGCAGCGGCGGAGGGGACGCCGCGGACGAACATCAACCGCTGCTGGCCGGGCGTGGAGGGCGGCACGTGGAACGAGCGGCTGACGTACGCGCTGGCCCACGGCCTGTTCGCGGAAGCGGACGCCGTGCTTGATTTTCATAGCTGCCGGATGTGCGACCCGAATTTCACCGGCTACGTCGTCTCCAGCCCGCCGAGCCGCGAGATCGCGCTCGCCTTCGGATTCGAGGCGATCGACGAGACGCCCGAAGAGGGCCACTTCCCCGGCCAGCTCCACCGGCGCGTGCCCATCGAGCTGGGGACCCCGGCCATCCTGATCGAGATGGCACCGACCGGCCGCGTGGTCCAGCGCCACCGCGTGCTCGACGCCCGCCGCGGGGTGCTCAACGTGATGAAGCATCTCGGAATGCTCGACGGCGAGCCGGAGCTGCCGCCGACGCAGATCGTGTTCCACCGCACCAGCGAACAGGTCGAGTTTCGCGCCGGCCGGATCGGCTTCGCGAGCTTCCACCAGCCCGAGGTCGCCGCGGTGAAGGAGGGCGATCTGGTCGCGGAGGTCCGCTCGCTCGAAGACTTCTCGGTGCTCGAGGCGCACACCGCCCCGTGCGACGGGGGGCTGGCCTCGTGCGGCGCCGCCGCCAGCCAGGTCATCCTGCCGGGCGAGGAGCTCGGCACCCTCCAGCCGGGCGCCGAGATCATCCGTCACTGAGTGCGGAGCCGGCGGCGGGAGAGAACTCAGTCGCGCCCGCCGCTGTGCAGATGCGCCGCGAAGAACGCCTCGGCCCGGTCCCAGGCCAGCGTGTGGCCCTCTGCGTGGAGGACGAACTCGAAATCGGTCTCGGCGTCGAGCGACTCGTAAGTGTCGAGCACCACGTCGGCGATGTGGTCGCGGTCGGCCGGGGTGATCAGGGGGTCGCCCTCGCCGGCCTGGAGCTGGAGCGGGCGCGGCGCGATCAGCGAGTAGAGCTCCGGAACGTCGCCGACCCGGAGCAGCCCGGGCAGGTACTGGATGCCGCAGGAGGTGAGCTTGAGCGACCGCTCGCGGAACGTGTTCATCGCCCCGGACGAGAGGGCGGCGCGGACCCGCTCGTCGAACAGGGTCAGCCACATCGTCGTACGGCCGCCGTACGAGTGGCCGATGCAGCCGATGCGCTCCGCGTCGACCTCGGGCCGATCGGCGAGCACGTCGATCGCGGCCCGGCCGTCCTGGACGTGCAGGTCGAGCACGTTCAGTCCGTACATCTTCGCGGCCATCTGGATGCAGTTGCACTTGTCGCGGTTTCCGATCAGGCCGAGGTGGCCGTCGCGGCCGGGCCAGCCCCACCAGGCCGGGACGATGGTCACGTATCCCGCCCGCACCGCATTCAGCGCGTAGGGCACCTTGCAGTCGACGACGCCCGCCAGGGCGTCGATCCCGTTCGGGTGGTGGCCGTGGAGCGCGACGAGGCCCGGGCGCCGCTCGCCCGGCTCGAGGTCGGCCGGCACGAGCAGGTACGCCGCCAGCGTGGTGACCTCGCTGACCGGGATGCGCAGCCGGTGCCGCGTGTGGTCGCCGGCCTCCACCGACTCGACGATCTCCGCCTGCGGTTCGACCCGGTCGGGGAGGGGGCCGCGGAGCGATTCAAGCGCGTCCCGGAACCGGTCCTGCCAGGCGACGACGTCCTCGCCCTCCTGCCGGGCCATCCGCGGCGGGTTCGCCGCGCCCCACGCGTCCAGCACGTTCACGAACGATTCCGCCATCGATTCCTCCTCTCGAGCCGCGTGTCCGGATTGACCGGCTGACGGAGAGGGTACGGTTTTCGGAACGCCGGCGCAAACCGGTGTGACCGTCGGTCGGGGGACAGGATCCGGAACCGCTTCGGGTTCCGGTCATGTCCCCCTGCATGCGCCGCGGGTGGGGGGACATGTACCGGAAGCCGCTTCCGCGGGAGCGGAAGTGGGCCGGTACGTGTCTCCGGAAGGTCGGGTTTGGTTCCCGACGCGACTGAAGGTATAATGAAGGGACTATGAACCGGCCGGAGTTCTCCCAATGAATCGCGTCCTGTGTGTTCTCTTGCTGATCGTGGCCGGCCCCGTCGCGCTCTGCGCGGCGGCGGACGTTCCGGATGAGTGGAAGGTCGAGCGGTCCGGGCCGTTCGAGTTCGCCGAGAAGCCGACGGTGACCCGCGACGGCGACCGGGTGACGATCCGGTTCCGGACGAAGGCGACCTGCGACGTGACGATCGCGATCGAGAACGAGGAGGGCCGGATCGTCCGGCACCTCGCCAGCGGGGTGCTCGGCCCGAACGCGCCGGAGCCGTTGCAGAAGAACTCGCTCGACCAGACCGTCGTCTGGGACGGGAAGGACGACCGGGGGATCTACATTGATGATAAGGACGCGCTGACGGTGCGCGTGTCGCTGGGGCTGCGGCCGCGGTTCGAGCGGACGCTCTACTGGAGCCCGCACAAGCGGATCTCGAACATCGCGCCGATGCTGGTCGCCGCGCCCGAGGGGGTGTACGTCTGCGAGGGACTGGGGCTCGACCACCTGCGCCTGTTCGACCACGAGGGGAACTACGTGCGGACCGTCTATCCGTTCCCGCGGGACAAGCTCGACCAGGTGGTGGAGTTGCAGACGCACACGTTTCCGCAGGACGGGCGCGAGCTGCCGCTGAAAGTCGGGTTCGAGCAGGCGACGCTCCTGACGTCCGGCTCGAGCGCCTGGGGTGGGGGCGGGCACGCGGGCGGATTCGGCGCGGTCTCGATGGACGTGCATCCCGGCGAGGGCGGCCGGCCGGGGAAGATCGCGCTCGCGTTCCACAAGCTCAACCGACTGGCCACCGACGGGTCCAGCGGCGGCCTGCCCATCCAGGGCCCGAGCGTCTCGTACGTGCGGCAGGGGCACCGCCGCCGGAAGCAGGTCGTCGGCCCGACCAGCATCGCGTTCAGCCCCGACGGCCGGCACCTGTACATGACCGGCTACGTGTGGAAGACCGGGCCGCGCATCGGCAACGCGAACTGCCTGCATGTCGTCAAGCGGATGGAGTACGCGAAGCAGGACGAGCCGACCGTCTTCGCCGGGGTCGAGAAGACAGACGACGGCGCCGGGACCGGGAACGACCGGTTCTGCGTGCCGACGGGCGTGGCGTGCGACCCGAGGGGCCGGGTCTACGTGGCGGACTACGTGAACAACCGCATCCAGGTGTTTTCGCCGGCCGGCCAGTACCTGAAGACGATCCGGACGAAGCACCCGGCGACCGTCAAGATCCACCCGGAGACCGGTGAGATCTGGGCGTTCAGTTGGCCGATGTTCGGAGCGTCCAGCCGGGTCATGCGCGCCCGGCACCTCGACCCGCGCCGCGTCCCCCACACGGTCACCCGGCTGGGCACGTTCGAGAAGCCGAAGAAAGCCGATCCGCAGCCGCTGCCCGGGGTCAGCGCCAGCGGCGGCGGCGGGTGGATGGCGACCGGCGGGCAGATGGTCAAGGCGACCGTGGACTTCTATGCGAAGGAGCCGACGCTGTGGGTGGTCGGCCGCAAGGCGACCGTCTCGCTGGCGGAGGCGAACTGGATGGGCGGCGCGGGCCAGTGGGCGCACCTCGG
>JAWODX010000126.1:0-7118 GCA_046483085.1 Planctomycetota bacterium | reverse complement strand
CTCGGGCTGGGTGCTCTCGCCGAGGACCCGGATGCCCTGCTGGATGTCGGGCTCCTCCTTTCGGGCCAGTGCCCGGGCGAGGACGGCCCGGGTCCGGCCCTCCCAGGGCTTGAGCTGCGCGGCAAACCGGGGCGCCGCTTTCACCGCGTCCTGGACGAGCAGCAGGTTGGTCCGGGCGCTCCGCGCCGCGTCGTCGAACCGTTTCGCCGCCAGGTAGGCCTTCGCCAGGGTGAGCTGTCCGATGATGGTCTCGCCCCGAAGCCCGTACTCGGGGCAGAGGATCTCGAGATGGTCGATGATGGTCTTCAGCAGCTTCTCCTTCCGCTCCTTGTACCTGGCGGGGAGGGCGCGGTAGAAGGCGAACCGGGTGCGGTTCAGTTCGTAGCCGGCGTTGGCGTGCTCGCCGCGCAGGCGGTCGAACTTCTGCCCCCACTCCGCGAACTCCTCTTCCTTGTCGGGTCGGTCCTTCTCGTGTTTCTCGATCGCCTCGGAGGCGGCGTCGGTCAGGCCTTTCAGCCCGTTGACGGCCCGCTCGAACGTCCGGATCATGTCCTCGGTGAGCTGCTCCTTGTGCGCGCCGCCGGCGCGGGCGGCCCGCTGGGCGAGCTGCTCGGCCCGGGCCCGCTGCTTCAGGAACTCGGCGACCGTTCCCATGGTGCGGGGGCCCAGTTCGTCCAGCTCCTTTTGATAGCGCGCGAGGATTTCCCGGTGCTCGGCCCGCTTCTTCTTGGCCGCCTCGGTCGAGAACCGGGGATACGTGGCCTGGGAGAAGTAGCGGTGTGCGCCGACGAGCGCCCCGAGCACGCGCGCCCTCTGCGCCTTGCTATCGACGGCGTCGAGCGTCCCTTCGAGGACCTCGGCGCCGAGCTCGAAGAAGCGCTCCTCGACCAGGCGGACCCCGAACTCGACGTCCTCGGACAGGGGGGCCGCGGCGGCGGGGACTGCCAGAGCGCCGCCCAGGAGGAGAAGCGAGAAAAGAGCGGCGGCCGGTCGCATTGATGAGACTCCCGGGCTGTTTCGGGAACAGAGTCCTTTACGGTTTTGAACGAGAGGCAGGGTCAAACGGTTCGCCCCGGCTGTTGACGTATCGGCCCCGGAGAACGGGACACCGGGACGAGCGGACCATACTCGGGTACCCCGGCCGGGCCGTCTCGGCGGTCGTCCGTCGGGCTGTCAGGCGCCCCGCGGGGTAGACATTGCCGGAAAAAGCGGACAGCAACGCCCGCGATGCTCTCCGCTTTTGTACTGTCGCCTCTTCGGCCACGGCCGCCAGCACGACACGACGGTGCCCCGGACCTACGGCCTCTGCAGACGCACGTTATCGACGTGCACGACGCCGCGGTGGTTGCTCGGGGGATCGTCGCCGCCGGCCTCGGAGTACCAGAACCGCATCCAGACGCCGCCGACCTTGTCCCTGGGCGGGTCTTCGTCCGGGCGGAATTCGATCTGCTCGGGGTCGTGTCGATCGGCGGCGGGCACGCTGTTCTCGTTGAACGGGAGCTCGGTGGTCACCTCGCGCAACTGGACGGCCTGGAGCGGGCCACCGCTCTCCCTCACCCAGACCTTGAACTTGCCGTCGGTCTGGCCCGGCTGGTTGAGTTCGACGGCCTGCACAATGGTGTACCACTTGCCCGGCTCGAGCACGACGACCTCGGGCAGGGGCACCGTCAGGTCGTAAAACCAGCCCCAGAGCACGACGTCGCCCTGCCGGGAACTGTACCGGGTCCAGAGACGGAGCCCGCCGCCCTGCCAGTACGCCGCGGTGTACAGGGTCCAGGTCTTGTCAACCCCGGGCTCGGAGCCGAAGAGGCCGGGCAGCCGGCCGAACGTCGGTTCGAACCACCACATCCCCGGCAGCCCCCCGTGCCGGTTGGTGCAGATCCGGCTGTTGATCCAGTTCCCGGTCCAGTTCCCGCCTGCGTCCAGCTCTTTCTCGCCCAGCAGGATGTCGTAGCGAAAGACGAGCGCCTCGACGCCCTCCCCCGCCTGGTAGGGCGACATGTCGAACTCCATCCGGGGGCTGCGGGAGTCGTCGTCGGTGATGATGTACCGGAGGCAGCGGTCGCCGTTGACCGGGTCGATGACCCGGTCGAGGACTTCGTTCATCTGCTGTTTCGTGGTCGGGTCCTTCCACCATTCGGTATTCCCGGGCCACTCCCAGTGCCGGGGCCAGTCGACCTCTTCGAACTTCCCCGATTCCCACAGCCACCTGTTGAATTGCGTCTTCCGGCCTTCCTTGCCGGGTCGGGGGGTCCGGCGCTTGTCGCCGGTCTTCCGGGGGGTTCTCTCGTGGGTGCGGTCGGTCTTTCGGTCCCAGCGGTCCGTCTTCCGCTGCCCCCGGTCGGTCTTGTGGTGCTCGATGTGGGTCGTCTCCCGCCCGCCGGCCGTGGCGGCGGGGGCGGCGAGAGCAATCACCCAGAGGGCAAGCGAGAAAGCGACAAAAACACGGAAGGCAAGCGATCCGCGAAGCGGCTCGGGCGTTGGCATGTGTCTACCCCTTGTATCCTCTCCCCCCCTATTCCTCCTGGTCAATGATATGCGCCGTAACCAGAACAATCAAGTTATTCCGGGCGGTAATCTTCCGGTCGGCCCGGAACAGGCGGTTGAGGATGGGGATGTCTCCGATGATCGGGATGGTGGCATAGCCCTCGGACTCCTTCGCCTGGGCGAGCCCGCCGATCAGCAGCGTGCCCCCGTCCGGCACCGAGACCGTGGTCATGACCTGGCGGGTGGTGACCTGGGGCAACTGGACGAAGGCGCGCCCGGCGTCGGTGGTATCGTCGTCATCGTCGTCATCGTCATCGTCGTCATCGGTGATGTCCGTGCTGTAGGCGAAGCGCTGGAGCTCGCCGGCGACGTTCACCTGGGGCTTGAGCTCGAGGGTGATGTACTGGCGGTCGGCGCTGACGAACGGCTGGACTTCGAGGGTGATGCCGCTGTTGACCTGGCCGATCTCGGGGTTGTCGTTCTCGTCGAACGTCCGGATGTAGCTGCGGCGGGTGCTGACCGTGACAAACGCGCGCTGGGTGTTGAAGCACGTGACGCGCGGGGCGGTGAGGATGTTGCCCTTGCGGTTCTTGCGCACGGCCTCGATGATCGTCCACACCTCCCAGGTCCGGAGGAACCCGGTCTCCAGCCGCATGCCGGCCGTGTCCTGGTGGCCGAACGCGGCGCTGGGGGCGACCTCGGCGATGGAGTCGAACCCGAACTCGAAGTAGCCGGTCCCCGCCGTGTCCTGGATGCCGATGTCGCGGTCCGGCCCCAGGTTCGTCCACCGCAGGCTGAGCTCCTCCAGGAAGTCCTCGTTCACCTCGATGAACCGGGCGAGGATGGCCACCTGGACGGCCCGGGCCTTTCGGAAACTGGCGAGCAGCTCGCGGACCTGCTCCTGCACCTCGGGCGAGTGGGTGACCACCAGCTTGCCGCTGCGATAGGCGATGCGGTTCTGGCCCACGCCGCCCTCCGGGCTCCAGGTGTGCGGGGCGATCGTGTTCTTGATGAATTCAGTCCAGCCGAGCCCCTGGATCCGGCTGCTCAGCTCCTCGACGTCGTCCTTCGCCATCTGCCGGCCGAACCAGCCCTGGTCCCTCTGGCGCTGGAACTTGGGGGTCAGGAACCCGGCGTTCGCCATGTCGGCCTGGAAGTCCTGGGCGTGGACGGTCAGGTCGGCGATGTCGTGCCACATGGTCACCGGCTTGTCGGCCAGGCCCGCGGGGTTCGAAATAAACACGGCCCCGTCGCGGATCGCCCAATCGATCTCCGCCTCCTGGAGTCGGACCACGAAATTGAGCACGCTCTCCACGGGGGTGTCGTTCATCAGCAGGGTCACGGGCTGCAGGGTGGGAAGGATGGCCGGGTCGACGACGACGTTGATCTCGCCGACCGCCCGCAGGAAGTCCATCGCCTCCTCGAACTCCTTGTTGTCGAACTGGATGTCGACGCGGGTGGTCTTGAGTTTGGCCTGCATCTCCATCCGGACCTTCTCTTCGTCGGCCGATCGGTGGGCCTTCCCGCCGACCAGGCCGTAGGTCGCCCGCTTGGGCCGGCGCAGCCGGAGGCTCAGCGGCTCCGGCGCCGCACTGTGCGGAACGGTCGGGTCCAGGTCCGTCGACATCATGCTCCCGACCGTCCGGTCGGCGTTCATGATCATGCGGTCCACGCCGGGGTCGACCTCGATCTTCCGTTCGGCCGGGTCAGGCCGGTCGGCCGCCGGCCTGTGGGCCGGCGGTGCGGGTCGGGCGGCCGGCCGCGGCTCGGCCCCCGTCGCCCCGTCGAATCGGCCGGCGAGGGCGTCCATCTGGGCCGCGCGGGCCCGGCGCAGGCCTTCCCGGGCACGGGCCGCGATCTTCGGGAAGCGCTCGCCGAACGGCCGGACCACCTCGAGGGCGTGGTCGAACTTCGCGGTCGCCTCGTCATACTGCTTGTCGGCGATCAGGTCCGTCCCGGCGCGGACGAGGCGCTCCGCCTTCGCCCGGACGTCGGCCAGGCGGGCGGGTTCTCGCTCCGCCGGCGCGGGCTCCGGCTTCACGGGCTCGGCCGGCCCGGCGGGCGCCGGGTCGGCGGCGACCCGCGGCGGGTCGGGTTCCGCCGGGCGCGCGGCCGGGGCGGTGGCTGCCGGTTCGGGCTGCGGCTCGCCCTGGGCCTTGGCTTTGGCCTTGGCTTCGGCCAGGCCATCGCGCGCCGCCTGGAGGCCGGGGGCGCAGGTGAGCGCGGCCTCGAAGTGCTCGACGGCCTGGGAGTATCGCCCGGCGTCCAGGAACTCCCTCCCTGTCTTGAGGTAGCGGGCGGCCACCCGGGCCAACGGGCTGTCGTCGGCGGCCAGGGCAAGGGGGGTGGAAAAGGCCAGGCAAGCGAGCAAGCCCACGAGAAGGATCTTCTTAGACAAATCGAAACCTCTTCCTTCCATGTGTCGTTCTCCCTACCTCTCTCGCGTCCTCCGGGCGGCGAAACAAGACAAGTCGCCCCTCCCGGCTACAATAGAAACCCATCCCCGGCCGGTCGGCGTCTCGTGGCGACCGGCAGGGGCCCCGCGGAAAAAAGGGGGCGGCAGCCGTCTCGGGCCGGCGCCCGGCCGACCGGTAGCAGAGACGCCCCCCGCGCCCTTTCTCCCGACAACTCCATGGCGGATGCCTCGCTAAGGTGGTCCCGCACCCTCTCGCCCTCTCATCTTTTCCATCACGCGGGCCGGCCACAGGACCTTTATACGTCCTCGTCGATTAATAAGCAACACCTTCTGCCTATTTTCTTCGTAGCCGCGCCCCTCTCTGCCTCGGAGGCGCCGGACCCGTTTCTCGTTCGACAGGATGTCGAGCAGGCGATATCCGGTCGAGAAATCGACGGGCTCGTCGAACCGCAGTACCTTTCCGTCAGGGAGCCGCTCGACGTGCTTGCTCTTCACCCAGCCGACCGGCTGCCCGCGCTCGATCTCGAACCGGCCGTGCACTTCGACCAGGCGGACCGGTCGGGGCTCGGGCTCCTCGGGTGCTCCGGGGGCTTCGGGGGCTTCCGGCGCCGCCGCGGGCGCCTCGGGGCCCGCCGGCTCCGCCGGGCGCTCCCGGGGGTCGGGAACACGCTTGATCACGATGACCGACACCCGGTTGGGGTTGCCGGCGGCGAACTCGATTTGGAACGTCTCTTCGACCTGAACGACGACCGGCCCGGCCTTCTCGCTGGTCAGCTTCGGCTTCCCCTCGGGGCCCAGGTCGACCGCGACGACGGTGTACCGGTACCGGACTTCGGGGGCCAGCCGGACCTCCTTGTATATGAAGCGGCCGGCGTCGAAGATCACGGGATGCGGCATCGGCTCGCCGTCGGCTCCGGTGGTCACCAGGGGGACCCCCGCGGCCGGGGGTTCCTCGGGCGTCAGGTTGACGCCCCGGACCGTGGCGCGGAGGTACAGCCGGGCCGTCCCCTCGCCCACCTGGCGATAGAGCCAGTACTCGTCGACCTCGGCGTTGAGCGCCTCGGACCGGCCCCACAACAGGGCGACCTGTCCCCGCTGTTTGCGGACGGTGAAAGTCGGGGGGGCCTGGATCTCTCGCACGACCTCGCGCGTGGACACGAGGACCGAGATGACGACGGTCCTGTCGTCCTTTGTCACGCGGATCTCGGTCTCGCCCTCGCGCAGGGCGGTCACGCGCACGCCCTCTCCCGTCTCGGTTCGCTCTGCGCTGGCGACGGAGGGGCGCGTGTTCTTGATCTCGCCGCCCACCTCGTCGGGCTCCAGCTCCACCACATCCGTCTTGGGCTCGTCCTTCGCGAGCCGGAGGTTGACGGTGACCCTCCGCTCGCCTTCCTTGACCGGTTCTCGCTCGAGCTTGGGCAGCTCGGCGGGGACGATCTCGACGTCCGGGCGGAGCTCCCCGATGGCGGCGGTCATGTAATCCTGTTCCAGCGGTTCTGTTTCGTGTTTGGAGGCCTGCTGCCTCTGCTTGAGCATGTCGATGCGCTGGTTGATGTTCCCCAGCGGGTCGCCCGCCTCCACGGGGCCGAGCAACGAGCGTCCGACGTAATAGACCGCAAGCACGGCCAGCACGGCGACGACGACCTTGTCGACCAGCTTGAACGCGATGTTTCCCGTTGAGCCTGCCATGTGATTCTCTTGCTCACGTCGTCCGGCTACTTGCGAAGCCGGACCTTGATGACCAGGTCGCCCCGATCGATGCCCGGCGCGATGGGGACGCGGATCTCCTCGCCCTCGTCGACGAGCTTGTCCTGATCCGTCACGATGACGGTCCCGGTCTGCTCGCGGAAGCGACGGCTGTACAATCTCTCCTGGGACTCGATCAGGGCATATCCGAATTTGAAGGCGGCGTCGCTCATCGAGGCGTCGCGTGCATCGTGCTCGGCCAGGTCGTAGGATTGCCATTCGCCGCCGGGCGGCCGCGACCGTATCTGGCGGACCACGCCGACGACGGGGTTGACGATCAGCTTCAGGTTGTCGCCGAGCGACACCCTCTTCACACTGCCGCCGACCTCGGGCTTGCCGGGCTTCAAGGCGTCGCCGACCCACCAGCGCCCGTCCCAGTGCACGACGATCAGCGGATACCGGCCCGACTCCTCCGGCGCCGTGTCGTCCTTGATCCAGTACGCCTCGTCGGGGACGGCGGGCACGAAGA
>JAWODX010000068.1:0-2605 GCA_046483085.1 Planctomycetota bacterium | reverse complement strand
GGCACGACCTGTTCATGATCGCCGACGAGATTTACACGCACATCGTCTACAACGGGTACGAGACGCTGCACCTGTCGGAGGTGATCGACGGGGTGTGTGCGATCGTGATGCGCGGGGTGTCGAAGGAGGTCCCGTGGCCGGGCGCCCGCTGCGGCTGGATCGAGGTGTTGAACCGGCACCGGGACGTGATGTTCGACACGTACGTGAACTCGCTGCTGGCGGCGAAGCGGCTCGAGGTCTGTTCGACCACCGCGCCGCAGCTCGCCATCCCGCGCATCATGGGCGACGAGCGGTATCCGGCGCACCTGGCGCGGCGGGCGGCCGTGTTCGAGGAGCGCGCCCGCGAGGCCTACGACGCGCTCAGCGGCATCGACGGCGTCCGGGTCAACCTGCCCTCCGGCGCGTTCTACATGACGGTCCTCTTCGAGGACGGCGTCCTGGATAACGGCCAGCGGCTCGAGATCGAGGACCCGGGGGTGCGGGCGATGGTCGAGCGGCTCGTCGACGGGACGCCGCGCGACCGCCGGTTCGTCTACTACCTGATGGGGGCGACCGGCATCTGCGTCGTCCCGCTCACCGGCTTCTGCTGCACCCGCGACGGCTTCCGCATCACCCTGCTCGAGACCGACGACGCGAAGCGGAGGTGGATGCTCGAAACCCTCGCCGGCGCCGTCCGCGACTACGTCGGTTCCTGACGGCCCGAGAATACCCGGGTCCCGCAGGATCGCGGCTGCCGGGCGGCGGACCGGGGTCGCCGGCGAACCTCTTCGGCGGCTCGCCGTTTAGCGCGCCCGGGGCTTCAAGCTTTCGCGGCCCGGCCCCGACGTGGTAGAATCGGTCCGGTTTTTGATCGGACAGGGAGCGCTTGTGGCCGAGTCCGCGAACGAGGTCGAGTCGCTGGCGGCGCAGTTCCGCGAGAGATTCCACGCCATCACCGATCAGGTCAGCGAGGTCATCGTCGGATACCGCGCGGTGATCGAGCAGACGCTGACCGCGCTGGTCGTCGGGGGGAACGTGCTCGTGGAGGGCGTCCCCGGCCTGGGCAAGACGCGGATGCTGCTGGCATTGGCCCGGGCCTGCGACCTGACGTTCCGGCGCGTCCAGTTCACCCCCGACCTGATGCCGGCCGACATCACGGGCACGAACATGATCAGCCAGACGGAGAGCGGCGGGCGGACCGTCGAGTTCGTCCCCGGCCCGGTCTTCACCAACCTGCTGCTCGCCGACGAGATCAACCGGGCGACCCCCCGGACGCAGTCTGCCCTGCTGGAGGCGATGGAGGAGCACGCGGTCAGCGCCGGCGGCGAGACACGGCCGCTCGCCGAACCGTTCTTCGTGATGGCGACCCAGAACCCCATCGAGCAGGAGGGAACGTACCCGCTGCCCGAGGCGGCGCTGGACAAGTTCACGTTCAAGCTGCTCGTCGACATGCCGGGGGCGGGCGAGCTCTGCCAGATCCTGGAGCGGACGACCGCCGAGTCGCCCCCCCGGGCCGAGCAGGTCGCCGGGCGTGACGACATTCTGACCCTGCGCCGGATCGCGTTCCAGGTGCCGGTCGCCCCCGAGGTCGAGAACGCCGCCCTGCGGCTGGTGCGTGCCACGCGGCGGGAGCACCGGCACCTCAAGTCGGGCGCCGGGCCCCGGGCGCTGAAGGCGCTCCTGCTCGGGGCGCGGGTCCGGGCGCTCCTCAACGAGCGGTACCACGTGAGCGGGGAGGACATCCGGGCGCTGGCGGGGCCGGCACTGCGACACCGGATGGTCCTGTCGTTCGAGGCGGAATCCGCCGACGTGACCCCGGACGACGTGATCGGCGAGTTCCTGGAGAGGGAGGCCGATGGCTGACGCGCCCGGGGCATTTCAGGACGGGTTCGGTCGGCTCCGGGAGGCCCTGCGCCGGTCGGTGGTCGGCTGCGACGAAGCGGTCGAGCATCTGCTCACGGCGTTTTTCGCGGGCGGGCACGTCCTGATCGAGAGCGAGCCGGGGCTGGGCAAGACCCTGCTGGCGAAGTCGTTCGCCGCGGCGGCCGGGCTGCCGTCGGCCCGGATCCAGTTCACGCCGGACATGATGCCCGCCGACATCACGGGCACGAACATCTTCGTGCAGGAGCCGGGCGGCGAGCGGCGGTTCGAGTTCCGCCCCGGCCCCGTCTTCACCCAGATCCTGCTGGCGGACGAGATCACCCGGGCCACGCCGAAGACGCAGTCGGCGCTGCTCGAGGCGATGCAGGAGCGGCGAGTCACCGCCGCCGGCGAGACGCGCCCGCTCGACAGCCCCTTCTTCGTGATCGCCACCCAGCCGCCCGAAGGCAGCCAGGGCACGTACCCGCTGCCCGAGGCCCAGCTCGACCGCTTCCTGCTCAAGCTCGTGCTCGCGTTCCCGCAGGACGACGCGCTGCGCGAGATCGGACGCCGCAGCGTCGAGCAGAGCGAACCGCCGCAGCACGTGGTCCAGCCGGCCGAGGTGGATGCCATGCTGGCCGCGGTGCGGCGAGTCCGCCTGACCCCGGAGGCGGCGGACCGGGCCGCGGCGCTCGTGCTCGCGACCCACCCCGGCCGCGCCGAGTCGGTCGAGCTGGCCAACCGGTACGTGCGGTACGGGGCGAGC
>JAWODX010000037.1:0-3222 GCA_046483085.1 Planctomycetota bacterium | reverse complement strand
GCCCCAGCGGGGCCGGCTACAGAACGGCCGGCGGCGATTCACTCGGTCTCTTCTTCGGAGGCCTTGCTGCTCTTGAGCAGCTTTTCGATGGTGTCCTTCAGTTCGCTCAGGTCGGACGACTTGATGACGTAGGCGTCGGCGGACCAGCTCAGGAAGTTGTCCTTGTACGAGGAGTAGGCGGTGTTGAGAATCACGGGGAGCTTGTTGTGTTTGCTGAGCATGCGCCCCATGGCCTCGATGCCGTCCATTCCGGGCATGCTGATGTCCATGACGACGATGTCGGGATCGACGCTCTCGACCAGTTCGCAGGCCTCGCGGCCGTTGCCGGCGACCTCGACCTCGTACCCCTCCGCCTCCAGCTCCTGTCTGTACAGGAGCGCCTGGTTCTTGTCGTCCTCCACGAGCAGAATCTTACTCATGCGTGCCCTCCTCTTGCGCTGCGCCCCCTCGTTCGGCGGGCGGCGGGTTCTGATGTTGTTTGGAATCCGGGGCGGCCTTGCGGCGCCGCGACCTGGCGGGGATGTCGGCGGGGAGCGACAGGGTGAACGTGGTGCCCACGCCGAGCTTGCTCTTCACCTCGATGTCGCCGCCGTGATCGACGATGACCTTCTTGGTCACGGCGAGGCCGAGCCCGGTCCCGTCGGGCCGGGTGGTGAAGAACGGATCGAACAGGTTGGGGATCGTGTCTTCGGCGATCCCCTTGCCGGTGTCGCTGACGTCGATCCAGACGGTGTCGCCCTCCAGCCGGCTGGTGACCGAGACGCGGCCGCCGTCCGGGCCGAGCGACTCGACCGCGTTCTTCACGATGTTCAGCAGGGCCTGTTTGACCTGCTCGGCGTCGACCATCACCAGCGGCAGGTCCGGATCGAGCTCCTTGACGAGCTCGGCGCCCGCGGCCTCGAACTCGTCGGCCAGCAGGACGCACGTGTTGTCGATGATCTGGTTCAGCCGGGTGGGCCGCTTCCACGGCGCCGACGGCTTGCTGAAGTCCATCACGTTGGCGAGGATCTTCTCCAGCCGCTTCACCTCCTCGATGACGATGTCGACGCTCCCCGTGCACGGATGCTCGTCGCCGAGCTGCCGGCGCATGCTCCGCGCGAACCCGCCGATGGTCACCAGCGGGTTGCGGATCTCGTGGGCCACGTGCGCCGCCACCTCGCCCACCGCCGCCAGCTTCTCGCTCTGCACCAGCTTGCCCTGCGCCTCGCGGAGCTCGCGGTACGCGTCCTGCAGCTTGGCCATCTGCCGGTGCAGCGCGTCGTATGCCTCGGCGTTCTCGACGGCGAGGCCGGCGTGGTTGGCGAAAATCGTCAGCAGCTCGATCTTGTCCGACGTGATCGGCGCGTCCGTGTACAGGTTGTCCACGATGATCGCGCCCACGGCCTGGTCCTTCGCGATCAGGGGGACGACGACAAAGCTGTCCGAGCCGATGATGGAGCGGAACGACTCGCTGACCCGGTCGTCCGCCCGGGCGTCGGTCACGTGCTCGACCCGCTTCTCACGGACGCAGCGGACGACGAGCTCGTCGGAGTCGAGCGGGAACTTGAGCCGGGCGGCGATGTGGTAGAGCGACATCTCCTCGTCCGGCCGGCCGTTGTCGGCATCGCGCAGCAGCTCCTTGAACGTCCGCCGGTCCTCGCCCATCTCCTCGGTGATCCGATGGGCCTCCTCCCGGTCCTCCGGCCCCACGGCCAGCCGCCCCTCCAGGCTGCTCGTCTCTTCGTCGACCATGAGCAGGATGGCGCGGTCGAACCGGAGGGCGTGGCCCGACGTGGCACAGGTCAACACGAGCCGGAGCAGCCGCTTCAGGTCGAGCGTCGTCTGCACCGCCTCGTTGATCTGCCGGAGCATCGAGAGCTGGTAGGCGTGCTCGACCGCCCGGGTCACGTCCTCGAGCAGGACCATCGCGCACTGCTGGGTGCCCATGCCGATGGACGAGACGTGGAGGTTGAACAGGCGGTCGACGCTGGGCGGGACGACCCCCTTGACGTTCGGGATGTTCACCGCCGCGCCGTTGTCCAGCGCGGTCCGGATCGCCTCGACCAGCCCGCCTTCGCGCAGCAGCCAGGGGGTGAACAGCTCGCCGATGTCGTCGCCGATCAGCGCGTCGCGGCCCCGGCCCCGGAGCCGGCAGAACGTCTCGTTCACGATCTGCACCCGCAGGTCGGTGTCCACCACCACCAGGGCCGCCGGCATGCTCGCGATGATGCTCTCGTTGAACTCCTTGAGCACCCGCGTCTCCTCGTACAGCCGCGCGTTGTCGATCGTCTGCGCGATCTGCCCGGCGAACGTCTCCAGCGCGTTCACGTCCTCCTCGTCGAACGCGCCCACCTCCTTGCACTCGACGTTGATCACGCCCATGACATTGTCGCCGGCGCGGATGGCGACGCACAGCTCGGCGCCCATGGTCGCCTCCCCGGGGAACGCGATGACCCGCCGCGGCTCGTTGGTCACGTCGTTCGCGAGGACCGTCTCGCCCGTCGCCGCGCACGTGCCGACCAGGCCCACCCCGATCTTCTGCCGATAGCCGACCGTGGTCAACTCGCGGTAGGCGCCCGCCTGGGCCATCAGCACGACGTCCCCCACGCTGTCGTCCACCAGGAAGATGCTGACGTCGTAGTATCCGAAGAACCGCTGGATCGAGCTGGCGACGCTGTCGAGCACGTCGATCATGTCGAACTGCGCCATCGCCTTGCGGCCGATCTCGTTGATGATGGCCAGCTTGCCGTGCCGCTTGCGCAGTTGCTGCAGGTGTTTCTGCCGGTCCAGCGCGCTGGTGAGCTGTTCGGCGATGAGCTCGAGGAAGCTGAGGTTGTCGCCCCGCAGGTCGAACCCCTCGCGGCTGCCCAGGACCAGCACGCCGACGACCCCGTCGCGCCCGATCATGGGCACCAGGGCGCACGAGGCCATCCCCTCCGACGCCAGCCGGCGCTCCTCGGGGAAGCGGTCCTCGTCCTCCGCCGGCTCTTCGGCCAGGTCGGACCGGACCAGCGGCCGGCGGGCCTCGGCCACGTGTTCCATCGCCGAGCCGGGCAGCGGGAACAGGTCGGCCACCTCCTCGGTGACCAGCCCGTCGGCGTCGGGGTAGCTGGTCGCCGACGCGACCAGGCGGTACGACCGCTTCGTCGGCTCGAGCACGGCGACGCTGATGTGCTGGAAGTCCAGGAACCGCGAGATCTCGAACCCGATCACCTGGAGCACGTGGTCGAAGTCGTCGCTGGA
>JAWODX010000034.1:0-15184 GCA_046483085.1 Planctomycetota bacterium | reverse complement strand
TGTCCCCGGCCATGGGCGCGGTGCTCATGTCCCTGAGCACAGTCATCGTAGCCATCAACGCCAAATTCTTGAAGGTGGAAAAGTAGTAAGGTCAGGGACCCGCATCTTTTTCCCTTTAAAACCTATATCCCCAGGAGCCGGCTTATGATTCGATCGGGAATCAACGGATTTGGCCGCATTGGGCGGACAGCCTTCAGGATATGGCTGGATCGGCCGGAGCTGAAGGAAAAAATGGAGATCACAGCCATCAATACCTCGGGCAGTATTGGGGTTGAAGGATGGGCCAGTCTGCTCAAGTACGACACTGCTTATGGGCCGATCAAACAGCCATTTGAGTGGGAAGAGACTCGAAAACCGGCTGACGTGACAGAAGATAACCCGGAGATCGGGATATTCAGGATCGGCGATCGAAAAATTCCGGTCCTGGCCCAGCGGGACCCGGCTCGAATTCCCTGGAGTACTTACGGGAATGAACGGCATCTTTCAAAAGGCCGCACAGAGTGATGAACTGCGGGGCATCCTGGCCGTGACCCATGAGCCTCTTGTCAGCTCTGACATCATCGGTCGTTCGGAGTCGACCATCGTTGCCCTGCCCTTCACCAATGTCATAGACGGCGACCTGGTCAAGGTCCTGGCCTGGTATGACAACGAGTGGGGCTTCAGTAACCGGTTTGTCGAGGCCACGATCCAGATGGGAACCTCGATCTAAACCAGAAGTTGACATCCATTGCCCTGATAATCATCTATGAAAACAGTCAGGGAATGGTCCAGGTAAATCGCACACATGAACCGACGTATCTTCATCCTCTTGAGTTGCCTCTTTGTGGTCATGACCGGCTACGGAGTCACCCTTTCGGTGCTCCCCTTTCACATCGAAAGGATGGCTATGGCCGAAGGAGCCGCCTCCAAAGAAGCATCCGTTCATGTTGGGCTGATCACCGGTCTCTTTGCCTTGATGCAGTTTTTTTTCGCGCCCGTCTGGGGCAAGCTCTCGGACAGGATCGGTCGGCGGCCCGTCCTGATGATCGGGATGATCGGTTTTGCCCTGGCCAATGTCTTCTTCGGACTGAGTCCCAATCTCCTGATGCTTTATGTCAGCAGATTTCTCGGGGGGAGTCTCTCCGCTGCAGTACTGCCCGTGACAGCGGCCTTTGTTGCGGACTTGACCTCTGCCTCACAGCGGGGCAAGGGCATGGCCTGGATGGGCAGTGCCGCCGGTCTGGGGGTGATGGTCGGCCCGGCCCTGGGGGGCTGGCTGGCCGAGGTAGATTTTTCCCGCGAGTATCAATTGTGGGTGTTCGTATTGGACGCCTTTTCAGTGCCTTTTTTCACCGCGGGGGGACTCGCTCTCCTGGCCCTGGCCGCCACCATCATTTGGGTCCGAGAACCACCCGATTTACAGGCCGATCGGACGGGCGTTTCCCTGATGGGCATGCTTTCCGGGTTGATGGCCAGGAAATCGTTTCGGACACTGCTCTATTTTTCTTTCTTGGTCCAGTTTGCCATGGCCCTGTTCGAGGGGACTTTTGCCTTGCACGCCAAGGAAGTTATGGGCTTCGGCCCTGCGGACATGGGCCTGGTCTTAATGGTCTGCGGCTTGGTGATGGCCGTGGCTCAGGGAGGAGCGGTCTCCTGGTTTATCGACCGCCTGCGTGATGCTCAGCTTGTTTTTACTGGTTTTATCCTGATGGGCTTAGCCCTGATCCTGCTCATGATTCCGAGAGCCATGCCCTTTATTGTGTTGCTGACCGCGGTATTCGGGTTCGGCATGGCCCTGCTCATCCCGATTCTGGCTACAATGTTCAGCAGATATTCGAACTCAAGCGCCGGGACGGTTCTGGGGGTGCAAAACGCAGTCAACAGTCTGGGTCAGGCCATGGGACCCCTGGCAGGGGGGCTGCTGTTTACCTTGTCGATTCACCTGCCGTACTTGTTGACCGGACTTCTTTTGTTAGGTTCGACCGTCTTACTCATGAAGGAGTTTGGCGAAAAACACTATGGAGGTCTCCCGTGAAGAAAGGACGGAGGACACGAAGAAGGCGGTGTGGGTGGTCGCCGAGCAGGAGGCCGGCGAGCTGGCCGAGGTCGGGCTCGAACTGCTGGGCAAGGCGCGCGAGCTGGCCGACCGGATCGACGGCACGACGGCCGCCGTCGTCGCCGGCGCCGACGTCCGCGGGCTCGCGGACCCGCTCATCGCGCACGGGGCGGAGACTGTCTACGCGATCGAGGACGAGCGGCTCGCGCCGTACACCACGCTGCCGCACGCCCGGGCGATCGCCGACCTGGCGCGGGAGAAGCGCCCGGAGATCGTGCTGTTCGGGGCGACGATGCGCGGGCGCGACCTCGCCCCGCGCGTGGCGTCGATCCTCCGATGCGGGCTGACCGCCGACTGCACCGACCTGCGGATCGGCGACTACACCGACGCCCGGACCGGGAGGAAGTACGAGAGGCTGCTCTACCAGATCCGCCCGGCGTTCGGGGCGAGCATCATCGCCACCATCGTCTCGCCCGAGCATCGGCCCCAGATGGCGACGGTCCGCGAGGGGGTGTTCCCCCTGCTGGAGCCCGACGGCTCGCGGACCGGCGACGTGCTCGACGTCCGCCCCGCGCTGACCGAGGACGAGATGGTCGCGAAGGTCGTCGACCGGGTGAAGGAGGCGAAGGCGGTCAACCTGAAGTCGGCGCAGGTGATCGTGTCCGGCGGGGCGGGCGTGGGGAGTGCGGAGAACTTCGCCCTGATCCGGGAGCTGGCCGACACGCTCGGCGGCGAGGTCGGCGCGTCGCGGGCCGCCGTCGACGCCGGGTTCATCGACCGCGAGCACCAGGTCGGGCAGACCGGGACGACGGTGCGCCCGAAGCTCTACATCGCCTGCGGCATCTCCGGCCAGGTCCAGCATCGCGCCGGGATGCAGGACGCCGGCACGATCATCGCCATCAACAACGACCCCGAGGCGCCGATCTTCCAGATCGCGCACTACGCCATCGTCGGCGACCTCAACGAGATCATCCCCAGGCTCATCGCCGCCTACAAATCGAAAGCATAGGTACCGGACAGAAACAAGAGGAAAACAGGGAAAGCGGAAAAATGGAAAAGACACAAGTCGGCCGCCCTTTGGGCGGCATCGGAATCGTGTTTTCCGCTTTTCCCGTTTCCCCATTTTCCTTGTTGCGCTCCTGTCCGTCATATGACGGTCACTAGAGGGGTTCTGAATGCCGAATTTCTTCGACGATAACGAAGACCTGCAATTCAACCTCGAGCAGCTCGATCTGCGGACCGTCGTCGAGCTCCGCGAGGACGGGTTCGCCGAGGCCGACGAATATGATTACGCGCCGACCGACTACGAGGACGCGCTCGACAACTACCGCCGCGTACTCTCGCTCCTGGGCGACCTGTGCGGCAACTTCATCGAGCCGCGGGCCGAGGACGTCGACCTCGAGGAAGCCCGGTTCGAGAACGGCGAGGTCCACTACCCCCGCGGCACCGCCGAGGCGATCCGCCGGCTCGCCGACGCCGACCTCATGGGCTTCACCCTGCCCCGCCGGTACGGGGGCCTGAACATGCCCACGGTCACCTACGCCATGGCCATCGAGGTGGTGGCCCGGGCCGACGCCGCGCTGATGACCATCTTCGGCCTGCAGGACATCGCCGAGACGATCCACGACTTCGCCGACGACGAGATCAAGGACGAGTATCTCCCCCGGTTCGCCGACGGCGAGGTGACCGGCGCCATGGTCCTCACCGAGCCCGACGCGGGCAGCGACCTCCAGGCCGTCGCCACCGCCGCCCATCCGCCCGAGGACGAGGACAGCGACACGTGGCGGATCAACGGCGTGAAGCGGTTCATCACCAACGGCTGCGGCGACGTGCTCCTCGTCCTCGCACGGTCCGAGCCGGGCACCAAGGACGGCCGCGGCCTCTCCCTCTTCCTCGTCGAAAAAGGCGAGGGCGTCCGCGTCCGCCGCATCGAAGACAAGCTCGGCATCCACGGCTCGCCCACCTGCGAGATCCAGTTCGCCAACGCCCCGGCGAAACTGATCGGCCGGCGCAAGCGCGGGCTCATCAGCTACGTGATGGCGCTGATGAACGGCGCCCGCCTGGCCATCGCCGCCCAGGCCCTGGGCATCGCCGAGGCCGCCCACCGCGCCGCGCTCGACTTCGCCCAGAGCCGCGAGCAGTTCGGAAAACCCATCCTCGACTTCCCCGCCGTCTACGAGATGCTGGCCGACATGCAGACGAAGATCGAGGCCGCCCGCGCCCTCATCTGCGAGACCGCCCGCATCGTCGATCTCGAAAAACTCTACGCCCAGCGGGTCGAGCAGACCGACCGGTCCGACCCCACATACCGCGAGCGCCGGGCCACCCAACAGACCTACGCCAAGCTCGCCAAGGCGCTGACCCCCATGTCGAAATTCTACGCCTGCGAGATCGTCAACGAGGTCACCTCCGACGCCATCCAGGTCCACGGCGGATCCGGCTACATGCGCGACTATCCCGTCGAGCGATACTTCCGCGATGCGCGGATCACCAACATCTACGAGGGCACGTCGCAGCTCCAGGTGGTCGCCGCCATCGGCTGTGTGCTCGCCGGCGACCTCCGCGACCGGTTCGAGGAGTTCCGCCGGCGCGAGTACGAGCGGCCGCTCGGTACCCTCGGCAAGACGCTCCGGCGCATGCTCGACCGGCTCGACAAGTGCATCGCGTTCGTCAAGGAGATGGGGAAGCGCGAGTACACCGACCTGCATGCCCGGCGGATCGTCGAGATCGCCACCGACGCCTGCATCGGCTACCTGCTGCTCGAACAAGCGAAGGTGAAAAAGCGGAAGCGCGTCACCGCCAAGAATTTCATCACCCGCGCCGCGGCCCGCGCCGAGGCGAACGTCCGCCTCGTCACCAGCGGCGACCAGACCCTGATCCGCAAGCACAAGGACCTGCTCGGCGTATGACGCCGGCCGTCCGGCGGCAGCCGCGATGGACACCGGGAACGAATCGATGACCGAACGCACGAGCGTCCCGCACCGGACCCGCCCCGTCCGAATCCCCGATGACATCCCGCTCGAACACCCCCAGCCCGAGACCGCGATCGCCGGCGAACGCTCGACCTGGCGCCTGCCGTTCCGCCTGGCACGCGACCTGCCGGCCGGGACGCCGCTCCGGCTCCAGGTCTGGGGCGGTCGAAACAACAAGGGCGTCTTCCCCGACCTGCAGACGGACGACCCGGGGGCCGGCGGGTATGTCACGGCCGCGATGCCCGGCGGCTCGCCGATCGCCCTCCGGCCGGCCGACGTCGACGGGTCGTTCGAGCTGACCGTCCCCGAACCGGGCCTTGCCGAGGGCGACGTGCTCACGGTCACCCTGGGCGACCGGTCCGCCGGCGGACCCGGTGCCCGCGCCTTCGACGTCCGCACGCTCGACAAGTTCTTCCTGCTCTATGTCGCCGCGGACGGCCGGGCCGAGCTGCCCGCGTGGGCCGTCGCCGGCAGCGGGACGCCCGAGAAAGCTCGGACGGATCCGGGGGCGCACTGGTCGGACGAGAACCAGGCGTTCATCGTCGCCGCCTGCACCATGCACATCCTGGGCGCCCGGCCGACGCAGCTTCGCGCGTACGCGCCGTCGCAGGTCCGGCCCGGCGAGTCCTTCGCGATCGTCGTCCGCCCCGAGGACGACCGCGCCAACCTGGCGCACGAGCCGCCCGGCGAGCTGGCCGTCTCGCTCGACGGCGAGCCGCTCGCCGCCCAGCGCGAGCCGGTGCCGAACTCGACGTGCGCCCGCCTGACCGTGGCCCTCCCCGTCGAGGGTGTCCACCGACTCACCGTCACCGACGTGACGCGCCGGATCGAGACCGTCACGAACCCGATCGTCTGTCGGCGCGATGGCGGGCGGAGCGTCCGCTGGGGCTGCATCCACGGCCACACCGAGCTCTCCGACGGCCAGGGCAGCATCGACAACTACTTCCGCCAGATGCGCGACGAGGCCGGGCTCGACTTCGGCGCGCCCGGCGACCACGACCACCACTGGGAGACGCCCGACCGGCTCTGGCAAATCACGTGCGCCGCCGTCGAGCGCTGGAACGAACCGGGCCGCTTCGTCGCCATCCTCGGATACGAGTGGGCGAAATGGCGACGGAACGGCGACGGCGACCGCAACGTGTACTACCTGGAAGACCGTCGCCCGATGTTCCGCTCGGGCGACGACGACTTCCCGCATCCGCCCGACCTGTTCGAGGCGCTCGACGGCGAGACCGCCCTCGTCATCCCACACCACACCGGGCACGCAGGGAACTTCTGCGACTGGAAAGACCACGACCCCGCGCACGAACGGCTCGTCGAGATCTTCCAGGTCCGCGGCAGCTACGAGCGGCCCGACGACAACCCCGTCCCCGAGCGCGGCCGGGAGCCCGTGAAGGAGTGCGGCTACGTCAGCCGGGCGCTCTCGCTCGGCTGGCGCGTCGGGTTCACCGCCGGCGGCGACGACCACGTCGGCCACGCCGGCACCGAATTCCCCATCGGCCAGGGCGAAACCACCTACAAGGCCGGCCTGATGGCCGTGCTCGCCGACGAGCTGACCCGCGGATCGATCTGGGACGCGCTCTGGAACCGCCGCGTGGTCGCGACCACCGGCCCGCGGATCCTGCTCGACTACGAGCTGAACGGCCGCCCGCTCGGCTCCGAGCTCCGCCTCACCGAGCGGCCGGACCTCGCGGCGCGGCGCGAGCTGCGCGTCGTGTTCCACGGCACCGCCCCCGCGGCGCGGATCGACGTGATCCGCAACAACGAGATCGTCCACACCGTCCGGCCGGACGCGCTCGACTGCGAACTCAAGTGGTCGGACGAATGCCCGATCGACCGGGCCCTGCTGCCGCCGGCGACCTTCTGTCCGAACCGGTTCTGCTTCTACTACGTCCGCGCGATCCAGGCCGACGGCGAGGTCGCCTGGGCCAGCCCGGTGTGGATCGACGAGCGCTGACCGCCCACACCATTGCGGGCAACCATGGGCAGGGGAGGGGCAATCCGCGCGGACCGACTGACGGCTTGCTCCCCTTGCAGGCGCCAGGCTCTGTCTGACAAGCAGGCAGACAAGAATGTCCGCCGCAGCAACCGGGGGGTATCTTGCCGGTGGGGCAGGCATTCCTGCCTGCCAGATGGACGCGGGCCGCCAGCCAACGACTTGTCGGACAGAGCTTACCGGGGAAATGCCTGATCGAACTCCTTGTGGCTGCCGATCCAGAACCAGACCATCGTGTCGCCCCGCCTGGCTCCGACTGCGCGGTAGTCCCGTGTGACCCGCACAGACCAGCAGCGAGGGTCGCTCCGCAGTCGTTCGAAGTGCAGCCCCGGATGGGACGGCCCGGCCTCGAAGAGACGGAATGACTCCCGCGCCCTTTTCTTGACCGGTTCTGGGAGTGCCTTGTACCGCCCCCAAAACGCCGGTGTGGCGACAGATCTCACGGCATCTTGTCCGGATCAACGGGAGTTGTCTCACCGGCCTCGTGTCGGGCCAGAGCGTCCTCGACGGCCGCCGCCAGCGCGGGGCGGGCGGTCGAATCCTCGACGATTGCCTCCCACGGGTCATCGAGCAGCACGACGACCGCGTCGATCTCCCCCTTCTCCTCGATCGGCTCGGCCAGGACAACGTGCCCGTCTCTCACAACCGCCTTGACCGCCTTCATCGCCGTTTCTCCACGTGATTTCGTGCAGATGAACCTCCTTTCCTATTTTCGCCCGCTTGCCCGGGCGGGTCAACCGAAAAACTTTGGCGCTCGCGCCGGGCGTCTGCTAGAATGCGCCCATTGGAGCCGTGTCGATCGATCCCCGGAGCAACCAGATGCGCGTCGTCGGCGTCGATCCCGGATTGAACATCACCGGCTATGGCGTGGTCGACCACACCGATCGCGGCGTCTCGCTCGTCGAGGCCGGCTACGCCTCGTCCGATCGGGCAGACACGATGGCCGAGCGCATCCGGTCCCTGCACGACGACCTGCTGGCCGTGCTCCGGGAGACCGATCCCGACGCGGTTGCGATCGAGCGGCTGTATGCCCACTACAAGCACCCCCGGACGGCGATCCTCATGGGACACGCCCGGGGGGGCATCCTGCTGGCCGCCGCCGAGTGCGGATTGCCGGTCCACAGCTACAACGCGACGATGATCAAGCGGTCGATGACCGGGAACGGCCACGCGAGCAAGGCGCAGATGCAGCGGATGATCGAGGTGACCCTCGGCCTGACCGCGCCGCCCGAGCCGCCCGACGTCGCCGACGCGCTCGCCGTCGCCCTCTGCCACCTGAACGCGGTGACCCGGCCGGCCGAGGTCAGGAGGAGCACGACATGACCACGGCCCCCCACGCTGACTTTCGAGCGACAGACACCGGGAGTTCGCCTCTATCGTCCTCGTCGTCGTCCTCGTCCTCGAAAGCAGATCGACGACAGGCGAAGGACCGTGGTCGCACACGGACTGTACTCGACCACGAGAACCTCGATGTGTACCAGGTCGAGTTGAAGTTCGTGGCGTGGGTCATGGAGTTGATCGGCGAACTGCGAGAGGCCAACTCGGTTCTCGCCCGTGAGCTCTGCGATCACCTGGACCGCGCGAGCTTGTCCGCTCTGTTCAACACGGCGGAAGGAAACGGGAAGCGCCAACAGAGGACGCGGGCGAAGTTCTTTGATACCGCGCGCGGTTCGGCGACCGAGTGTGCGGCGTGCCTCGACGCCGCCGTCGCCAGGGGCTTGTGTTCGCGAACGCGCGTCGCCGATGGCAAGGCGATGCTCGTGCGAGTGGTGTCGATGCTGTGTCGGCTCGTCGACCGGTACACGGATGCCGGTTCGGTGCACGAGGACGTGGTTCCGTACGAACTCGACGACGAGGACGACGACGAGCACGATTGTAGTGCCAGGCGCAACGACAGTCCGAACCGAGCAGTTGGAGGCGCGGATCCCATAAACGAGAGAGCCGCATCATGATCGCCAAGATCACCGGGATGGTGTCGGACATCCGCGACGACGCCATCACGATCGAGAACAACGGCGTCGGCCGCGAGGTCCTCGTCCCCCGCGGGCTGGCCCTGCGGCTGCGCACGCACGGGGCGGCGGGGACCGAGCTGACCCTGCACACGCTGGAGTACATCGAGGGCGGCGCCGTCGGCGGCGCCATGATCCCCCGGCTCATCGGGTTCATCGACCCGATGGACCGCGAGTTCTTCAGCCTGCTCACCAGCGTCAAGGGCCTCGGGCCGCGCAAGGCGCTCCGGTCGCTGACCATCGCCACCCGGCGGTTCGCCCTGGCCATCGAAGAGGCCGACAAGGCGGCGCTGTCGGAGCTGCCGGGGGTGGGCCGGCGCAGCGCGGAGAAGATTGTGGCGGAGCTGCGCGGCAAGTGTCACAAGTTCGGCCTGATGCGCGAAGGCGAGCCGCTGGGCGCCGCGCCGGAAGAGAAGCTCGCGCCCGACGTGCGGTCCGAGACCATGCAGATCCTCACCGCCCAGCTCCAATATTCGGCGGCGGAGGCCGAGGCCATGATCCGCCAGGCTCTCGCCGACGGCAAGGAGGTCGACTCGTCCCAGGAGCTGCTCGGCGAGATCTACCGCATCCGGGCCGAGACATAGACAGACGGACGCACATAGCGCACCAGAGACAGAGCAGGCCCAGGAGCCGGAATGCGACAGCGAGTCGTTGACGCCACACCGCTCTCCGACGCCGACGAGCAGTTCAACCAGGGTCTGCGCCCGCAGACGCTGGACGAGATGATCGGGCTGTCGGACCAGCTCGAGCCGCTCCGCATCGCCCTGCAGGCGGCGATCGAGCGCGGCGAGGCGCTGGAACACGTCCTGCTCGACGGCCCGCCGGGCCTCGGCAAGACAACCATCGCCCACGCCATCGCCAACGAGATCGGCTCGAAACTTGTCCAGAGCTCCGGCCCCGCGCTCTCCCGCACCGGCGACCTGATGGGCATCCTCACCAGCCTCGGCCGCCGCGACGTGTTCCTCATCGACGAGATCCACCGCATGCCCATCGCCGTCGAGGAGTTCGTCTACCCGGCGATGGAAGACCGCAAGGTCCAGTTCGTCGTCGACCGCGGCGCCTTCGCCAAGACCGTCGAGGTCCCGCTCAAAAACTTCACCCTCGTCGGCGCCACCACCAAGGCCGGCCTCCTCTCCAAGCCGCTCCGCGAGCGGTTCGCCATCTTCCACCACGTCGAGTTCTACGCCCCCGACGACCTCCAGGCGATCGTCACCCGCTCGGCGAAGCTGCTCGGCATCCCCATCGACGAGGACGCCGCCGCCGAGATCGCCCGGCGCTCCCGCGGCACCCCCCGCATCACCAACAACTACCTGAAACGCGTCCGCGACTTCGCCCAGGTCAAAAGCGACGGCCACATCACCCTCGACATCGCCCGCAACGCACTCGACATGCTCGGCGTCGACGAGCTCGGGCTCGACGAGCTCGACCGGCGGTTCCTCCGCGTCATCGCCGACTTCTACGACGGCGGCCCGGTCGGCATCGACGCCCTCGCCGCCACCCTCAACGAGGACCGCGGCACCCTCGAAGACGTCGTCGAACCCTACCTCCTCCGCATCGGCCTCCTGAACCGCACCAGCAAGGGCCGGCGCGCCACCCGCCGCGCGTTCGACCACCTCCACGTCGACCTCCAGCCCTCCAGGCCCGGACAGCCCGAGCTCTTCCGCGACTGACACCGCGATCCGGTCATCCATCGCTCACCGTCTTGTTGCCCGGGAGCCCGCGCAGCGGGCGACAGCACGGAGCCCACGGCGTCAGCCGTGGGAACCGTTCGCCGAACCGGAGAAAGCCCCCGTATGGGGGCGACGGAAACGGCGTCACAACCGCGGGTACCCTGCGCGCCGTTGGAAGGAGGTTCTCCCCGCGCCTCCTCGCCGCAATCCAGAAGTCAATCGGCGGTCAGCGCGCGGTAGAGCGCCGGGAGGGTCTGCTTGAAGTTCCCCTGGACGTAGATGCCGCGGCCGCCGAACGCAGCCGGGATGCGGGCCACCACGCTCTTGTGGTCGCGGAAATAGTAGGTCGGCCGGTCCTCGTCGCCGACGTCGTCGGGGACGACCGGCCGCAGGTCGAAGTCGGCCGTCACGATCCCGCGCGGCGCCCGGCCGACGTTCGCCGCCATGGCGACCGCCTTGAGGAGGACCTCGGGCCCGGTGACGGCGGAGCCGACATTGAGGACGACGCCGCCGCCGGTCAGCCCGGCGACGCTCGCCGCGTAAACGCCGAAGTCGAAGCCGCTCGCTCCGCCCTTCGCCGCGCCGTCGAACGACGGATGCTGGTCGGTGATGTCCGTCCCGATCCCGGCGTGAATGGTCACCGGGACGCGCCGGCGGAGGCCGGCGGCGAGGATGCTCAGCTCGGGGTGCGCGAAGTCGACCGGGTCGGGCACGGGCTCGCCGGCGATCAGCCGGCCGAGCGACTCGCCGAAACCGAGCCCGCGCTCGCAGCCCGCGGCCAGGGCGCGGTTGATCAGCTCGCCCGTCTCCCGCGCCATCCCGAACCGGCCCTGGGGGAGCGCGTCGGGCACGTCCTCGCTCGTCTCGCCGATCAGGGCGAGCTCGAAATCGTGGATCGCCGTCGCCCCGGTCCCCGCCACGTGCGTGAGCATCCCGCGCTCGATCAGGTCCACGACCAGCGGGCCGAGCCCGAGCTTGACCGGATGGGCGCCGGTGAACAGGATGACCGGCCGGCCGTCGGCCCGGGCTTCTCGCACGGCGTCGGCCGCCGCGGCCAGCCCGGGCGGCCCGGCCGACTCGGCCTCGTCACCGATGTCGGCCGGCGCGACCAGGTCGCCGAGCGTCACCCTGTTCGGCCGCTCGCCGATGGGGTAGGTCCGCACGGCCGACGCGTCGAAGAACTCGAACGCTCCGTTGTACGTCCTCACGCCGCCTCCTGGATCACGGGATGGCCCGCAGGATCGCCTCGGCCAGGTCCTTCTGAACCGAGGCGTTCGGGTACAGGTGATACAGGCCGTCGTCGGCGCCGCCCGCCTCCTGATACGCCGCCTTCCAGTCGCTCCGTGACCGGACGAGCCGGTGGAGATCGACACAGGGGAGGCGGTGCCGGCGGGCGAGCATCCGCATCGCCTTGGCCAGCGCGCCGGACTGCTTCGGGTTGCTGACGAGCGGCGGCGGGGTGACCAGGACGAGCCGCGGCCGGCCGGGCTGGTCCCGGGCCACGTCGATCATCGCGTCCACCGCCCGCGAGAACGTGTTCGCCGGGACGCCCTTCAGCGCGTCGGCGCTGCCCGGTGAGAGGATGACGAGCTCGGGCCGGTGCTCGGCGAGTGCGGCGGCGAACGCGGGCAGGTCGGCCAGCACCGGCGCGACCGCCCCGCGACGGTTCTCCGCGAACGTGACTGTCCGGCTCGACGCTTCCAGCCGGGCGCTCACCACGTCGACGTACCCGCTGTCGCCGCCCCCGGGCGCGTTCGTCATCGGGTCGCCGTAGAGCAGCACGGTCGCGGGCCCGGAGCGGACCTTCCCGGCAATCCACTTGACGAGCGCCCAGCGGCGGTGCCGCGCCTGATCCTCGGGCCGCATGAGCAGGGCAACCCGGCGGCCCCGGCCGTCCACGAGATGGCCGAGCTTCGTGTGCAGCCGGCGCAGCCGGCGGCTCGGCCGGACCACGTGCACGCTGGCGCCGCCGATCATCACGTCGGCGACCCAGACGCTGAACGTCGCAGCGACGCCGTCGCGCCCGGCCGGCACCGGGAGCGGCACGTCGATCGGCCGACGCCCGCCCGCCGCCACCTCGATCTCGCCGCCCGTCACCTCCCGCAGTGGAACGGCCCAGTCGTACGACGCGCGGACCGGGCGCGACGAGCCGTTGGACGCTCGGAACGTAACCAACGCCCGTTCACTGTTGTACACAACCTGGCCGGGATCGATGCGGACGCCCACCGGCGCCGGCGCGGAGCCCGCCGGCGCCGCCCGCGAGACGGTCCCGCTCAGGGCGCCGTCGGCGGTCCGCCCAACCGTCACCGCCACGTCGGCCAGGTGCGTCTCCTTCCGCCAGAGCCGAAGTGTCGCCCGACGCGCATGCTCGGGTTCGGGCAGCCGGAGCTCGATCGTGGTCGCCGCGTCGGCCGGCAGGCTGAGTGCGTTCGAGGCGGGGCGCTCGCCCGGGACGAGCCACTCGCGCGTCAGCGCCAGCCGGCGGGCGCCCCCGTTCCGGACCCGCAGTTTCAGGCGGGGACCGCGGCTCGGGTCGGGCCGGATCCGGAAGTCCTCGGCGATCACCACGCCGGCCGGGTCCACAGCGAGGCCGAGCGGCGCCCGGCGGGGCGTCGTCCGCTGCCCGAGCCGACGGAGCCGTGCCCGGACGCGGCCGCCCTCCCGCTCCAGGCGGATGGCGGCCTCGGCGGCCTGCCGGTCCGCCCGGCGCAGGTGCAGGCCGAGCGTCGTTATCGCGCCGTCGACGAGCGGGGTAGGGCATTCGCTGGTCAGTGCGATCTCGCCGTGCGGCGGGATCAGGATCGTCTCGGCGGGCGCTCGCCAGCGGTACCCGAGCGTCACCGGCCGCGTCCCCTGGTTGGCAACCCGGAAGGTGACCGCTGCGCCGCCGGGGCCGACGGCGATGTCGTCCGGCCCGACGGCCAGCCGGACACGCGGCCCGTCCTCGCCCAGCCGGTGCCCGAGCCGGTCGACCTTACCGACGACGCGGCGCCCGTCGTGACGGAACGCGACGGCCGCCTCGGCGATCCGCCGGCCCTCTCGGGCCAGGGTGAACATGGCCTCGGCGCGCGGGGCGCCGCGGGTGGGCGCAGGCAGTTCGACGCGGACCGAGTCGGCGCCGGCCGCGGCGAGCTCGAGCGTCCCGGCCCGTGACCGCTCGCCCGACAGGCGCGCGGCGCACTCGACGGTCACCGGGCGGTCCGAGGGGTTCACGAGGCCGAACCGAACGCGTGCCCGGCGGCCCTCGTAGACGACGTCGCCGGGCCGGTGCGTGATGACCGGCCGGCCGGCGGGCAGCCGGCGCCCCAGGCGGACGAGCCGCGACGCGCAGTGCCCGCCCGCGCGCCGGATCTCCACCGTCGCCTCGCCCACCGGACGGCCGCCGGCGGAGAGCGTGAGGGTGACCGCCGCCACACCGCCGTCGCGGTCCGGGGCGGCGACCGCGGCCTCGAGCTCCCGCCGGGCGCGCGGGGCGAGGGTGATCCGGCGGGCGGCCCGGGTCCAGCGGTACCGGAACGGGACGGCGTCCTCGGAGAGGTTGCGGACGTTGAACGTGGCCCCGGTCGGTTCGCCATCGTAGAGGATCTCGGGGCAGGCCTGGAGGTCGGCGTGGGCATCGACCTTGACCCGGGCGAGGCTGGTCAGCTTCATCGTGCGCTCGTACGTGCCGAGCGACTTTCCGCCCTTGAAGACTTCGAGGGAGATGGGGAAGCTGGCGAGCTGCTTGCGCTGGTCCGGGTCGCTCTCGCCGGCGACGTTGACAAACGTGCGGGGAGAGGGGCCGGTGTAGGTGGCGTTGCCGACGCGCCAGAGGTAGCGGAGCCCGGAGCCGAGCGTCCGATTGGTCAGCTTGACGAACGCCTTGACGGTGCCGTCGGGGAGTTGGTAGGCGGTTCCGACCTGGTCGACGGTGAAGAAGGGGGTGGTCGGTTCGGCGTGTTTTTCGTAGCCGACGAGTTCGACGGGGGCGTAGTTGCTGCGGGCGAAGGCGCTGCCGCTCATGGTGGAGAGTTCGCGTGCGCCGGGCGGGCGCCATCCGACCTTGATCCCCTGCCGGCGGGTGGTCTCGCCGTGGAGGATGGTGAAGTTGTGGATACCTTCGTCGAGCCGGGCGCGGCTCGTCTTGCGCCAGGGGCCGGCCGCCGAGTCGTGGCCGGTCGCCGTTTGCACGCGGCGGCAGTCGATGAAGAGGTGCGCCGCGCCGCCGGCGTTGACGGCGAACCGGTACTCGCCCGTCTCCGGCGCGTAGAGCAGGCCGGTGTAGACGGTGACGTATCGGCGGCCGGGCTTCAGCTCGTGCGGGTTGACGGGGGTATCGACGGAGTAGATGCCCATGACGTTGCCGAGGATGTCGCGGGGCGTGGCGCGCGCGAGCGCGAGGGCGGCCTTCTTGACGTCGGGGATGATGGGAGCGCCGCGGGCGGGCATGGAGCCGAACGGGAGGGTGGCCATCATCAGCGGATAGGGGTCGCGATTCCACCGCTTGCGTTTCACCCGGGCCT
>JAWODX010000576.1:0-5972 GCA_046483085.1 Planctomycetota bacterium | reverse complement strand
ACCACGATCTACTACGCCGACGGCGTGACCGACCTCGCCCAGGAACCCGTCGGCGGCGTGGGTCATTGCCTCCGCGGGTACTACCGGAGCGGAAACCCCTACCTGCGCAACTGGGATGTGCCCAAAAGGCTCTTCCGCGAGGCGACCGACCTCGACGACCTGGTCACCAAGAGCGACGACGACGGCAACCGCCACTACTGGTACGACGACGCGAACGACCGCATCTACGTCCGCAGCAACACCTACTCGTTCGTCCGGTTCGGCGAGGCCGACCTGTGGACCGATTCCATCTGGGACGGCGACACGACCAAGGGCCCGCGCGAGGCGTCGCTCGACCCGGACGAGTACAAGGGCGACGCCGTCGGCCCCGAAGCGTGGATCGAGCTCGACGTCACCGACATCGCCGAAGAGTGGCTCGTCGACGAGCTCGATAACTTCGGGATGCGGGTGAAGACCGACACGTACAACATGGGCTACGTCGCATCGAGCGACGCCCGGATGTACGACCCGGTCAGCGGCAAGTGGTTCGGTGAAGACGGGTATGAGGAGAACAACGGGATCAACGTCCACCCCGAGCTCGTGCTCGATCTGGAGCTGCAGCGGATCGTCCCCGAGCCGGCGGGGCTCTCGCTCCTCGGCCTGGCGCTGCTCGGCATCCGGCGCCGGAAGCGCTCCTAACGCACCCGACCTGTCCGGGCGGCGGACACGTCGCCCGGGCAGCCAGACCGAAGGAGGTCAAGTGATGTTCAAGGCAATGAGGATGGCACGTGTGACTCGCGGTGGGTCCTCGAGACCCGAAAGGAGGTTCGTGATGGGACGGCGAATGTTTGCGGCGGCGGTGTTGGTGGGCGTGTTGAGTGTGGCGCTGGCGGCGCGGGCCGAGGTCCTGATGCTCCAGGACGGCGTGGGCGGTTATACGGGGACGCGTGATACCCAGCTCAGCCAGGGGCCGACCTCGAACTACCCCTGCCCGGGGGGGGCGAAGACGGGGCTGTACACCTACCAAAGCAGCTACGACAGCTATCTCATCCTGGTTGCGTTCGAGGGGCTCGACGAGATCGAGGCGAAGACCGTCAACTCCGCCACGCTCAAGATGTACAAGTACGGAGAGAGATGGGGCGGCAAGAACTTCAAGATCCAGCAGTTGGGCAAGACGTGGGTCGAGGGGACCGGCAAGGGCAAGTACAACGATGCGCTGGACGGGGCGGCTCACCGGAACCGCTACGCCCCGACCCTGATCACGGACGCCGACTGGCAGGCGACGGCCGGCAACGCCTACAAGTACGACGTCGTGAACCCGCCGCTCGGCCCCCGGCAGAAGGACCCGGCCGATCCCCTGCGGAAGTGGGTGCTCGAGAGCTACAAGACGTATTTCCGAGCGGGGGACATCATCCTCTACGAGGAACCGGGCGAGGCGTTCGACTCGCTGGCCGCCCTGGAAGCCGCCGGCCCCACCTTCTCCAACGGGTTCGGATACTTCTACGACACGGCCACCGACGACTTGTACATGCGCGCCGACAACGACGACGGCAAGCCCGAGGCCATCTGGGTCGTCGACGACGACAACTGGTGGGACGCCAGTTCCCGGGCCGCCCCCGGCGCGTTCGAAGACCAGGCCACCGCCGCGGGCGAGGGCGTCTGGGCCGAATGGGACGTCACCGACCTGGCCCAGCGATGGCTGGGCAGCGACGCCTACGACGGCGCGCCGCAGGTCAACGCCGGCGTCCAGATGACCGTCACGAGCGGCGGCGGCAACTTCTTCAGCCGCGAGGCCGTGACCTACGACTTCACCGCGGACTCGTTCGATCCCGAGAGCCCCGACGCCGAGGACGTGACCATGTACCGTCCGATGCTGCTCATTGACTACGAGCCGGACATGCCCGTCCCCGAGCCGGCGGGGCTCTCGCTGCTCGGGCTGGCATTGCTCGGCATCCGGCGCCGGAAGCGCTCGTAACGCACCCCATCTGTCCGGGCGGCGGACACGTCGCCCGGGCAGCCAGACCGAAGGAGGTCAGACGATGATGAACAGTTCTGGCAAGGGAAGAGTGAATGGTTGCGGGTTTTCGAAACCCGACGAAAGGAGGCGCACGATGTTGAAGAAGTTTGCTGGAATGGCAGTTGTGATGGCCCTGGTGCTCGGCCTGGCGGGCACGGCAGTGGCGGCCCCGCCGCACGAGGTGGTGCTGGATACCGCCGACGACACGCTCAACGCGGGCGACGATCTGGGCGACGAGAACACCCCCGGGGGCGTGATCGCCGAGGCGGGCGCGGGCGGCGACGGCAGCCCCGCCAGCCCGTGGCTCTACCAGTTCACCAGCGGGGGGCTGGACGTCGGCTCGTACAAGGTCTATACCGACAATTACGGGGACGTCACCAATGGCGACTATGGCGAGAGCTTCCTGCTCAATCTGGGCGGGTACGACCTCGACGGCGCCAGCGGCGGGGTCTCGCTGAGCACCAACCGCTATTCGTTCTACGCCGCGCCGGCCGGCGACATCACCGTTGAGAACGTCGGCGAGGTCTCCATCGGCGGCGTGGACACCCAAGCCCGGTCGAAGGACCACACCGCGAGCAGCGGCAACTTCCGGATCGGCACGTCAGCCGTCCCGGCCACCGGCGATGTCCGGATCGATTATGTCGACACCCGTCGACTTAGTAGCGCGGGCGGGGCCGCCGGCAGCGTCACCATTTACGGCGAGGGGGACGTTCGCATTGCGACCAGTGGCGGTGCCCCTGGGAACCTGGACGTTTACACCGTCGATCGGGCGAACTCCGGTTCGGTCAACGTGCAACATGATGGCAGCTTTGTCGCCGGGACGATCGACGCTCAGAACGACAGCCACACGAAATCCGCGGGGTCGCTCACATTCAACGGCGACGCGCTCGGTGACGGCGCCAGCGGTTCCTTCGAGGCGAGCAACCTTTATGCGTACCAGAACAAAGGCACTTATGGGGACGACGGGGGCGATGTCACCATCACCGGATACAAGACCGTCACAGTCACCGGCGATGTACTGACATACGAGACGTCCGGCAAACAGTGGAATACCAGCCCCCAAGCGGGCGACATAACCGTCACGGCGGAGGACAAGATCCAGCTTCAGGGCGAGATCAACGCGAATGCCGCCCGCGGGGCCAGCTACGACGGAGTCGTCTCCCTCACCGCGACCGGCAGCGAGATCGTGGTCGGCGACCCGGAGAATCCGGGCAGCGAGGTCCTGGACCTCGACAACATGCAGTACATCCTGTTCGACTCGGCCGACGGAAAGAGCTACATCTACCAGGACATCGAGAACTGGTTCCCGCCGGCAGCGGACGAGCTCGGCGACCTGGCGGCCTACACGAGCGACAAGATCCGCGTAGGGAACGAAGGCGACCAGGTCTTCTACGACCCGACGGTCAACCCGGACCTGATGTTCGGCGCCCCGGGCGGCATCTATCCGCTGTCCGGCGGCGGCGTGCCCGGCACGCTCGAGCCGATCCTCCCGCCCGTCCCCGAGCCGGCGGGCCTCTCGCTCCTGGGCCTGGCCCTGCTCGGCATCCGGCGGAAACGGAGAAGCTGAACCACGGATGAACACGGATAGACACGGATAACAACACACGCGAATGATCCCCGCTCGCGGGCGAAAGCTCGCGGGCGGGATCCTATGGGAACCACGGATACACACGGATGCACACGGATCGCGGATGGGTGGTCGTTTGTGATTGATCATTGGAACGGAAGGGGCTGGCAGCAAGGCCAAGGGCTAGCAGTGGGTCGCTGATAGCTGATGGCTGAAAGCTGACAGCTTTCTGAAAAGGAGTCGGACGATGTTGAGCAGAGCAGTGGCAGGAATGCTGGTGATGGCTCTCGCGCTCGCGGGCGGGGCAGCGTTCGCCGATACGACATGGTCGGGCACGACGAGCACCGACTTCGAGGTCGGCACGAACTGGGTGGGCGGGTCCGCCCCGGCGGACGACACGACGACCGACGTGGCCGTCCTCTCCGGAGGCGTGCCGGGCAACCAGCCGGAGCTCTCGAAGAGCCGGAGCGTCAAGGGCCTGAACTTCCTGAGCGGCGGATGGGACATCTTCTCGTCCGCCGGCACGGTTCACACCCTCTCGCTCGGAAGTTACGGCGTGCGCAACGATCCGAGCGGCACCAACGTCGTCGGCGACAAGGCGGTTCTCTCGATCAGCGACGCGAACACGATGATGCAGACGGACAACGGCTACCTGGACGTCAAGGCCAAGATAACCGGGAGCGGCGGCCTGAAGTTCTACGGCCTCCGAGGCGACGGCAACCAGAGATACATGCACTTGCGCGGCGACAACGATTTCACCGGCGCCAGCAACCTGACCCGCTCCGCCTGGGTCCGTCTCTACCACGCCAACGCCCTCGGCACCGCGGCCAACACGATCACCGTCCAGGGCCAGAGCGGTTATCGCCGCGAGGCGCGCCTTTACCTGGCGGGCAGCGCCGGCGGCCTGAACGCCAACAAGTATCAGCGTCGGCGACGAGGGACAGTTCCATCACGACCAGGGGATCACCCTCGGCAACACGATCACCCTCTCCGGCGGCATGTACGCCATGTGGAACCACGACGGCAGCGGGGACCGCTACCACACCGGCTCCATCGCGCTGACCGGCGGCACCACCAGCACCATCGACGCTTGGCGGGACCGGGGCAAGTGGTACCAGACCGGCGTGATCAGCGGCGACGGCGGCCTGAGGATGTACGGCTACGATAGCAACCGCGCGCGGCTCTATTTCCGCGGCGACAACACGTACACCGGCGGCACCCGGCTCGAGATGTCGGGCTGGGGAGCCGGCGGCAAGATCTACGCCAAGAGCGACACGGCGTTCGGCACCGGCCCCGTCGAGCTCTACCACGCCAATAACTACCTCGGCAACGCGTGGACGAACCTCATGCTCGAAGACAACCTGACGATGGACAACGAGTTCACCGGGACCGGCGCCATCGACACCGGCAGCTACGTGCTCACGACCACGGGGGCGCTCAGCCCGGAGGACGTCGGCTACGGCTCGGCCTACGCCACGGCCGACAGCTTGGGCCTGATCGACATCGAGGACCTCAAGTTCGGCACCAACACCGACGGCTGCGACTACAACTGGGACTACGGCTACGTGAACACCGCCGACTCCGGCGATCCGCCCGTCTACGAATTCAAGCAGGACCTGGTCGAGACCAACACCCTCGCGTTCGGCACGGCCACTCATACGCTCAACGTAAGCTGGATCGACGAGTCGGGCGGCAGCTATCCCGACCCCCTGGCCGGCGACTACGTGCTCTTCACCTACGGAGGGACGGATCCCGACGAACTGGCGATGAGCTGGATCCTGAACCTCCCGCCCGGTATGGCGGGCGGGTTGTGGGTGGACGAGGCCAACGACAAGGTCATGCTCACTTTGGAGCTCCCGCCCGTCCCCGAGCCGGCGGGCCTGTCGCTCCTCGGCCTGGCGCTGCTCGGGCTCAAGCGGAAACGGAGAAGCTGAACCACGGATGAACACGGATAGACACGGATAACAACAGACGCGAACGTTCCCCGCTCGCGGGCCAACGCTCGCGGGCGGGATCAGACCCAGACCGCAGCTCGTGTCGAACCACGCGCTCCCGCCGGACCGACACTCCCGCAGACACTCCCGACAGCCAATAGCACTACAACGCTACAGTGCCGCAAGCGGATCGGCGTAAGGCACGGGCCAAGAACGCAATAGGGAACTCTTCACCTGTATCGTGGCAGACAGGAATGTCTGCCCCACCGATGCGGCGGACTCTGGCCGGTGGGGCAGGCATTTCTGCCTGCCGGGCCATTGCTCGGGGCTGCCGCAGCGCAGGCAGCCAGGAAAAGTAGCGTTGTAGTGTTAGTGTCCCACCCCGCCTCTCGTCGCGCCCTTTGTGCCCTTCGTGGTGGATGGACCCGGGGCAGCCCCCTCTGGTCCCGGGCATCCGTGTGCATCCGTGGTTTTT
>JAWODX010000516.1:0-3141 GCA_046483085.1 Planctomycetota bacterium | reverse complement strand
CCGGCCAGCGGGATCTCCTCTCCTTTCTCCTTCGACCGGGCCGTCAGGGTCAGGCCGAGCACCCGTGACGCGGTGACCGCGTCGTCGAAGAACATCTCGTAGAAGTCGCCCATGCGGAAGAGGAGGATGGCGTCCTCGTGCTCCGCCTTGATGCGGAGGTACTGCTTCATCATGGGCGTGTCGGTCGCCTTCTTCGCCACAGGCGTCTCCGGCGGAACACGGGGAGAAAAGGGCGCGGAAGCACGGGAGCAAGAAGCCCGGCGGGCATGCGTTTGCCCGGCCGCCCGCGCGCCCGTGCCTGGGCCGGATGCGACTATATCGACGCCCCGGAAACGTGTCAAGCCGGGCGACCGCCGACGGCCCGCCGCCGAGGAACGGCCGGCCGGACAAGTGGGGATCGTGCCGCTGGCCCGGCCGTCGGGGGCGGGGAGTCCAGAAAAAGCAACACCCGCGACCCGTTTCCGGCGGGCGTGCGGAAGTCTGGCCGGCGAAGTAAATGCCTGCCGAACAATGCCTTATGGAACAGGCCGTCGGCTGCGTGCCGATTTCCCCCGGGATTTCGCTAAGGGCGCCCGGGCCTGCGTCGAAAACGCAGAGCGAAGTCGACAACAACTCTTTTCAGGAGGCCGGATGATGAAGCTCGCAGGGATTTTGACGGTGCTCGTGGTGATGCTGGCGGCTCCGATGGCCCTGGCCGATGTGTATACGTATCAGCCGACGCCGTCGGATCTGGACGACCTGGACCACGCGAAGGCCTACGAATGGGGCATCGACGTGAGCGACATCCCCGATGACGAAGCCATCGCGGGAGCATCGCTCCTCTTCTATGACATCCGTAACTGGACGACCGAGTCGAACGACCTGTACGTCACCCTGCTCGACACGGCGGCGGTCGGGGTGACTGAGTACGCTGACAGCCAGAACAGCACCGATTACTTCGCCGGCCAGGGGCTGGCGCTGGTGCACTACGAGGACCTGTCGACCACGGCCCAGGACCTGACGTACACGTTCGACGCGAGCGAGATCGCCACGCTGGCGACGTACGCGGCGGACGGGGTGATCGGGCTTGGCATCGACCCGGACTGCCATTTCTACAACAGTGGCGTTGAGCTGCAGATCGGCACGACGCCGGGTGCCGAGGACCTCACCGCCCCGATCCCCGAGCCCGCCGCCGGCTCCATCCTGCTCGGCGCCGTCGGGATGCTGCTCGCCCGCCGAAAGCGACAATAACCCTCACCTCAATCCCTCCTCCTCCGCCCGCGAGGGAGCGGCTCGAGAGAGTCGCTCCCTCGTCCTGCGCCCCGCGCAACCGGCTGCACCGCCGAGGCGCCGCATCCACCGGCGCGTCCGGGCGCGAAGCCAAGTTCGGCTCGTGGGCAAAGCGCGCTATAATAGGAATGTGATGAGCTGTCCGAAGGGCCGATGGATTGCATTCTTCGCGCTGGCCGCGGCGCTCTCCGCGGGCCCGGCATCCGCGGGCGAGGCGACCGTCGTGCTGGATTTCGAACGCGGCGCCGATCTCGCCCGGGTGCGAGCGCGGCGAGGGATCCGGATCTCGAAGGACGTCTCGTCGCACGGGAACAGCAGCCTGAAGGCGGAGAACCGGGATTACCTGAACATCCGGACCGACCGGCTGGGCGAGGGCGGGCGCGGGGACCTGCTGCGCGTCGATTTCTTCAACGCGGGCGCCCGGCCGCTTCGGGTCCGCGTCGAGCTGTTCGACCGGACGTCGAAGAAGGGGTACTGGTATCGGCACGTGCGGAGCTTCGTGCTCCGGCCGGGCTGGAACACGCTCGGGTTCCGCGTGGCCCGGCTGGCCCGCGGCGAGAAGACCTCGTGGCGGGTGCGGAACTCGTTCCTCGATCCGGGCGAGATCTTCCGCATGGACGTCGCATTCTCCGGGGCGAAGAAGCACGGGTTCGTGTACGTGGACCACATCCGGTTTGAGCCGGACCCGCCCATGCCGGAGGTCGCTGGCCTGCGAGCGTTCGACTTCGGCCCCGAGAACCAGGCGGAGCGGCACGGGTTCGCGCGGAGCTCGCGCGAGCGGTACGACAAGGAGCGCGGGTTCGGCTGGTCCGGCTCCGGCTGGCCCCGGGCGGTCCGCGACTACGCGCACCCGAACGACCTGCTGGGCGACTTCCGCGAGGCGCGGGGCGAGACGTTCTCGATCCGCGTCCCCAACGACACCTACCACGTGCGGGTGTTCTACGAGGATCACGGCCGGTGGATGGATCAGTTCGCCGACTTCAAGTGGCGCACGATCCAGGCCGAGGGGAAGCGGGTGTACGAGCAGCGGCTCGACGAGCAGGCGGCGGCGGAGCGGTACTACCGGTTCGCCGACGTCGAGCCCGGGCCCGACACCGACGTGTACGAGACGTATATCAGGAACGGGCGGTACCGGCCGAAGACGTTCGAGGTCGCGGTGACCGACGGCCGGCTGGACGTTCGGTTCGACGCTGACCGTGGGATGGTCTGCCGCATCGCGGCGCTCGTGCTCTGGCCGGCCGCGTCGGACCGGGCCGGCCGGAAATGGATGGCGGAACTGCACCGTCGGATGCAGGCCGAGTTCGAGGCCGAGAACGTGTACCTCGGCGGGTCCGACGGCCGGGCCGCGCTCGATCTGCCCGCCTCGTCACGAGCCGACGGCTTCGTCGTCTTCTCCGCCGGGCGCACGGTCCCGACCGGCCCGACGTTCGTCCCCGCCGCCGGGCACGTGCTGGACTCGGTGCGCCTGTCGCTCTGCCCGGGGCAGGCGACCGGCACGTGTGTCAGCGTGCACGCCGTCGGGGAGGGCGGGGCACTCGAAGTGGCGGCGAAGGTGGCCGGCCCCGCGGTGTCGGTCCACCGGCTGCAGAACCGGCTGAGGCGGCAGCGCGGGGGATACACGATCGAGCCGGACATCATCCGGGGCAACGGCGCGACGGCGCTGGGTGCCGGGCGGACGCCTCGTGGGGCAGCTGGATGTTCAGCCCGATGCTCGGCGACTTGCCCGAGAAGGCGCCCTTGTTAGCCGCCTCCATGATGCCGGGCCCGCCGCCGCTGACCACCGCGAAGCCGGCATTCGACAGCTGCCACGACTTGGTACCATCCTCCAAGACTTCATAGCCCACTCGCGTAGGTCTATCGCAATGCGGACAC
>JAWODX010000501.1:0-4247 GCA_046483085.1 Planctomycetota bacterium | reverse complement strand
GGGTACGCTCGGGCCACGGCCTCACAGCGTGCAATGAGTCCGGGGGACGTATTCGCCGGGAATATCTGGCTGTAGTTATCGCCCAGATGCAACACGTCTTTGGCGTAGCGCGCCGCATCACCAATCCACCAGTACAGTCCCTTCTGCGTGTCAATCAGCCCGGTGCCGTAGGATTCCGCCTGCTCTTGCGTCAGACCCTTACAGTCCATGAATCGCTTGCGTAGTCGGGTCATGGCTTCTACTCCACTTCTGACGAATCAAATGGGACGTCTCCGCTCACGCCGTTGGGTTCCGTGGTCTGCTGAATACGCATCCGGCATTTCTGCCAGGCGTCCCGAGTCCAGCATGACCGGTCGGACACCGGGAATTCCCCGACGACGCTCGCCACGAATCGCGAGAATCCCTCACGCAGGTCTTTCGGGTTGTCGATCGCGACGCCGAATTTCTCTTTCCACGACCGCTTCAGCTCATTCAGTTCGGCTTCGGTAATTTCGTGCTCTTTGTCCTTCGGCAGTGCCCATCCTGGAAGCCCCGGCGTCTTCCACCAGTAGACTCCGCCACCGTGTTTCTCGGGCAACTTGGCATAATTCCAGAGACGCGAACCCGCTGGCTGGGATTCCGGCCCTTGTGCTTGCCCTCGATGACCTCGAAGGTGAGTTCGAGGTAACGACCCGTGCCCGCCTTCGTGTCCTTCATCTCCGAGCCGGTGATGATCGCCAGGTACTTGCCCGCAGGGATCGGCTCGAAGCCGACCTCGGGTTCCACTTCGCGCGCATTGAATCCGTTCAGATTTGCCATACGTCACTCTCCTTCTGTCTGTGGGGATGCGGGGCTGTCGTCGGGACGGCGGCTCATTGCCGCGAGAAGGTCCTGCCACGACAGCGGCAGCTCCCCGATCAGTCCGTAGCGGTTCTTCGCCAGGACCACGTTGGTGCCCTCGGTCACGAGCACGCGTCGGCCGTCCGTGTCGCGCGTGGCGTACAGCACGGCGTCGGCCCACTCGATGAACACGGGGGCGATGAACTGGGGAAGGTCGGGGGCCGCGATCTGCAGGTCGTAGCCCTCCGGCGTGGTCATCTTGACGTTCGCCGCATGGCCGAGCAGGATCACGACACGGCCGAGCTCGGTGATCGCGTTCAACATCGGCAGCACATCGCGGTAGACGATGTTCTGGACGATCTCCCGTGCCTTGAAGTATCCGCCGTGTGCGGTCCCCAGCGTGTTTGTGATGTCGCCGGGCGATTTGCCGTCGAGGTCGACGACGACGTGCTCCACGATCCGCTGCACCAGCCAGTCGACGGTGTCGATGGCCACCGCTCGGATGTCGGCGTCCTCGGTGGTCGCCAGCTCCTGAAGCCACTCCCGCATCGCAGTCCACGTCTCCAGATAGGGCGTCCTCCGCAGGCCCGGCACGGCGCCCGCGCCGTTCTCGCAGTCGAGCAGGACGGCCTCCGCCGACGCGGCGAACGTCGTCTTCCCCACGCCCGGCTGGCCGTACACGACCATCTTGGGCGGGGACAGCTCGACCGATTCAATCAGCGCGTCCAGCTTGCTCATACGTCACCTCCTTGGCTGGCGAGCCGGGCGGCGGCGGGTAGGCCCCGTCGGAGATGACGGGCCGCCGCCGCACGCTCGCCGGTTACAGGGATCCGAATGTGCGGACCTCCTCGTAGCCGGTCGGCCACGTGTCGGTCGCGCGACAGCGTTTCAGGCGCTCCAGCGCCTGCTCGTTCTCCTTCTGTGCGTAGGTCAGGACGTCGGGGGCGAGCCGCCAGGCGCCGCAGCGGTACGGCTCCTGCTTCTCGACGGCCAGGATGTGGACGGGGATCTCGGCCAGGTTCCCGATCACCTGCCCGAGCACGGCGCGGTAGAACGCCATCTGGTAGATGTAGCCGTACCGCTTCGCGTCGGACTCGAACCAGGTGAGATCGTCGCAGGTCTTGAGGTCGACGATGCCGTGGGCGGGGTTGAGCCAGTCGATCCGGCACTGGCAGGCGACGCGCCGGTAGTCGGCCCGTACGACGCCCTCGGCGACGCCGTCGGACAGGAGGGCACACGCCTGCTCGTGGGCCTGGACCGCGTTGTACAGCTCCCCGATCAGGTCGGCCTGGCTGTCGGTGAGGACCGGCTTGCCCTGCTTTTCGGCCCATGCGGTGAACGTTTTCGTCCGCCGGCCGTAGACCTCGCCGGTCTTCGGGTTCACCGGCCCGCCGACGGCGTACCCGGCGTCGAAGGCTTTCGGGCCTTCCAGGATGAGCGTGTGCGCCGCGCTCCCGATCACGTAGGCGGGCCGGTCGGGCGGCTCGGGCGCCAGCCCGGTCACCTTGCGGTAGTAGAGCAGCGGGCTTGCCCGGAAGTCCTTGAGCTGGTGGCTCGTCAGGTATTCGCCCGCGTTCTCGAGGTAGGCCTCCATCGGTTCGTCGATCAGGAAGCTCAGGTCGTCGATCCGGTCCATCGGGTCCTCCTTCGTTCGTCCACTGGTTGGCCTCGTCGTGCTTCACCATTGAAAGGGGGGAGCGCCCGGAAAAATGGGACATGCGATTCGGGGTTTTTCCGGGATTGTTTTGCCGGCCCCGTCGGGGCGGTCTGTCGGCGGCTCATTCCCAGCCCTGCCCCCACGTCTTCACCCGGCGGAGCAGATCCTCGGAGCCGGGGGTCTCGAGCGAGGCCTCCGCCCGCTGGCGCCGCTTCCGGAGCACGGCGTAGCTCTGGCCGGTCTCGTCGGCGTACTCGCGGACCGATCGGCCCGCGAGCCGGGTGCCGACGATCAGCGCGACGTCGTCCTCCCGGTTGGGCCCGGGCGGCAGCTCCCGGTGGAGCCGATCGATGATGCTCCGGCGGAGGTCGGCGAGCTCCACCCGCAACAGCTCGACGGATTCCTCGCCGCCCAGGGTCTCCGGGGCGGCCGGCGCGGTCGTCTCGTTGTCAGCGGTGTGCCACCGGCGCTCGTAGACCTTGTGCAGGTGGTGGATAGTGTCGTTGAACAGCTTCCGGGCGATCCCGGTCGGCCGCTGTCGTTCATCGAGCTGGTCGACCCGCTCCAGGAAGACCGAGGTGATGGCCTGCCACAGTTCCTCGATATCGGAGTCCCAACCGCGCTTGCGTTCGAAGATGGACTTCAGGCTGGGCCAGAAGATGAGCAGCAGGATCGTCTGGCATCGGCGGTCCTCGTGTTCCCGCTGCCGGCGGAACAGGGTGCGGAGCGCCTCGTCTTTCAGCTCATCTGACCGGGACGGGTCGTGCATGAAGTCGACGACTTCGAGCCACGTGTCGAACGACTTCAGGCTGCCCTCGGAATGGAGACGGTGCAGGAGGTCCTGGTAGGAGCGGCTCGAGACCTCACGGCGGAGTTGGGCGCGGTCCTGCGCCCAGCGCAGAGACGGCATGACGTCGGCCTTTCCGGCCGGGCGTCATGCGCCTCTCAGCAGGCCAAATGTGCTGGGCGTCGAGCGCCTCTGAGTTCAGTTGTGCGTCTGTGCGTCAACGGCTGCCGGCGGCCACGGTCAGCTCGTTCAGCGTGTGGCAGGACCGGCACGTGGCCGAGACCGGAAGGCCGGCGATGTACTCGTGCCCGCGGCTGAACCGGATGTGGATGCGGCCGGCCTCGGCCACGCCGAGGAGCTTGCCGCATTCGTCACATCGCCATTCGTGTCGGGCTGCCATCGCGGGCCTTCCGGTCGTCCACGGGGCCGCGGCACGTCGCCGCGACTACCACTATTTTGGGCGGGCATACGAGGGATGTCTATGACGGCATACTGACTGACATTTCAGGGATCGGGCCGTTTGGGCGGGCGGGTTTCGGGGCCTGTCCGGCTGACATGTCAGGGACATGTCAGGCTGCAAGGGACAGGAATATAAGGCGTTACGTCGTCCTGACGCTGACATGTCAGTCTCCCGGCCGACATGTCAGTCCCACTGACGGGAAGATCCGGATTCCAGCTTTTTCGGGGAAAACCATGAAAAGGGGCCGACCGCGGTAGGCGGGGGAACCCACTGCGGCCGGCCCCGGGTTGTGGAGCCCGCTACGCGGAGCGCCTGCGGAGCGCGCCCAGCCGATCGAGCAGCGCGGCGTGCTCGGGCAGATGCTCTCGGATCGTCTCGTCGTCGATGGTGATCAGGCCCGGCGGCAGCGAGAGCCGGTACTGCTTCGCTCCGCTGTTCTCGACCAGCTCGTCGGGGTCCAGCCCGCCGGCCTCGAGGTCGATCTTGAGCCGCCGGATGACCTGGTGTTAGGTGTCGGGGGGGCC
>JAWODX010000467.1:0-3999 GCA_046483085.1 Planctomycetota bacterium | reverse complement strand
CGTCCTCGTCCTCGTCGTCGTCCTCGGCTTCTCGATATCGGCTCACACACGGGGGGCGCAACCGCGGAAACGGGAACGAGCGGCCTCGCGGCAAACAGTTCGGTGCACACGGATCCGGCCTCCGATCGCGACAGGCGTTCACCCGGCGGCCCCGTGCGGTTCGTACTCAGTCCGGGCATGGCAGTCGTCCGACCGCCCGACGACGAGCACGACGACGAGGACGATCTCACAACCTGCGCCCCGGATCAAAATACCAAGTGGGCGGGCCGGGGTTGCAGGTGGGGCGGCGAGCCGCTAGAATTGCACGCTCCCGGCCCGCTGGTCGGATGGCCGATCATACCGAGAAGAAGAGGGCGGGCCGGAGGTCCGGTGAGGCCGCGGTGGTCTCGGCCCGGGCCGGGATCATTCGCGGACGGGCTCGCGCAACTTCTGAAGGAGAGGATCGTGGCGACCTACATTGTGACCGGCTCGGCCGGGTTCATCGGCTTTCACGTGGCGAAGCAACTGCTCGAGGACGGCCACGCCGTCGTGGGATATGACAACCTGAACCCGTACTATCCGCCGGTGCTCAAGCGGGCGCGGCACGAGCAGCTCGCCGGGTTCGATCGGTTCACCCCGGTCGAGGCCGACCTCTGTGACGGGGAGACACTGGCCGAGGTGGTGGGATCGCACGAGCCGGACGTCTTCTGCCACCTGGCGGCTCAGGCGGGCGTGCGGTACTCGCTCACCCATCCGTTCGCCTACGAACGAGCCAACCTCCACGCCTTTCTCAACGTGCTCGAGGTCTGCCGCCACGCGGGGATCGGGCGGCTGGTCTATGCGTCGAGCTCGAGTGTCTACGGCGGCAACGAGGAGCTGCCCTTCAGCGAGGACCAGCCGGTGGACCATCCGATCAGCCTGTACGCGGCGACGAAGAAGGCGAACGAGCTGATGGCACACGTCTACATGCACCTGTACGACCTGCAGGCGATCGGGCTGCGGTTCTTCACCGTCTACGGGCCGTGGGGTCGGCCGGACATGGCGATGTGGCTCTTCGCGGACGCCATGAGCCAGGGCCGACCGATCCAGGTCTTCAACTACGGAAAGATGCGGCGCGATTTCACCTATGTCGACGACATCGTGGGGGGAGTGGTCGCGGCGATGCAGGCCGAGGGGCTGGAGCCGTACGAGATTCTCAACCTGGGCAATCACCGGTGCGAGGAGCTGATGCACTTGATCGAGCTCGTGGAGGAGGGGCTGGGCGTCGAGGGGGAGAAGGAGATGCTGCCGATGCAGCCGGGGGACGTGCCCGCCACGTACGCCGACGTCGATCGCGCCCGCCAGAAGCTCGGGTACGAGCCGACGACGCCCATCGAGGTCGGCGTCCCGCGGTTCATCGCCTGGTTCAAGGAACACGCCGGCCTGGTCGAGCAGGTCCGTGCCGCGCAGGCGGGCGCGTGAACCGGGACGGCCCCCCGCTTCGACCCACCGGTCGAAGACCCATCGAGCAGAAAACGCTTGACGCCCAGTGCGGTTATCCGCATAATCTGCTCGGCCAACTGGTATGAGCCGCAGGAGAGGAGCGGAAGGAATTTGTCTTGACGTGGCCGGGGTCGATTTCTTCTTGGAGGCAGGGTGGCTGGCAGAGCGGGGTGTCGCCCTCGCGTTCTGTGCATTCCGACGATGTCCGACGCCCCGAGAGGATCGGATACTGTGCTCTGGTCTGCTGATTCGACGTCAACAGGAAGGGAGGTGATGAGCCTCGGACTGGATGTAAGGATGGGCGCCCATATCGCGGATCCGAACGAACGGGAACAAGGGAGGCAGAATCATGTTGGAGCGTATCATCGAGGAAGTGAAGAATACCGTGGTGGCCACGATCAAGGGCGTGGACGACACGGTGACTGCATTGCGGGAGGTCGTGAAGAACCAGGTGACCGGGGTTCTGAAGGACACCGGTGAGGTCGGCAAGGCGGGCGCGGACACTGTGGCAGGCGTGGCCGCCGGCGCCTTGAAGGGCGCGTCCGACGTGGTGGAGTCCATCACGGACGCCGCCAAGAACACCGTTCACGCCGTCGCCCTCGGCGCCTCGGAGGCGGGGGGAGACGTGGTCGACGCGATCCGCAAGGGCGCCCAGGGCGTGGTCCGCGGTGCCGACGAACTGGGCCGTGACGTGGGCGCGACGGGTGTCGCCGCCGTGCAAGGTGCCGTGGCCGCCGCCGGAGAGATCGGCGTGGAGACGTCGGAAGCGGCGAAGGCCGCCGCCACGGGCGTGATCCGGGCCGCCGACAACATCGGGAGCGAGGCCGGATCGACCGTTCGGAAGGCACTCCTGAGCGCGTCGTCGCTGCCCCGGGACGTCATCGAGAAGGTGGTCAAGGGCAGCGAGGAGGAGCAGCAGGAGGAGTAAGCCCCGCCCGGTCGCGGGCGGAAACGTCGGACCCGTCCCCGATGGCTGGCTCCAGCCGCCGGGGACGGTCTGCGTCGGCCGGAATGAAACCGCGCGCGGCGCTCCCGCTGCGCGCGGTTCCTGCTCATCCGTCTCGCCGCGAGTCCGGCATGCGAATCCTGGCGCTCGAGCCGTATTACGGGGGCAGCCACCGGGGGTTCCTCGACGGCTGGATCGCGCACTCCCGCCACCGGTGGGCGGTGCTCGGGCTGCCGGCGTTCAAGTGGAAATGGCGGATGCGGCACGCGCCGATCACGTTCGCCGACGAGGTCGCCGAACGGGTCGAGAGCGGCGGGGCGTGGGACGTGGTCTTCTGCTCCGACATGCTCAACCTGGCCGAGTTCCGCGGGCTGGCGCCCGAGCCCGTCCGCCGCCTGCCCACGGTCGCCTACTTCCACGAAAACCAGCTCACGTACCCGATTCGCTCCGGCGGCCGACGCGACCACGGGCCCTGCATGAGCAACGTGACGACCGCGCTCGCGGCGGACGAGGCCTGGTTCAACTCGGCGTTCCACCGCGACGAGTTCCTCGACGCGATCCCCCGGTTTCTCGACAAGCTGCCCGACCATCAGGCCGAGCTGGGTACGGTCGTTCCCCGGATCCGGCAGCACGCCGCGGTCCACCCGCCGGGGATCGAGCCGATCGACGCCGCCGAGCGTGTGCGTGATCGGGCGGCTGCGCCGCTCCGCATCCTGTGGGCGGCGCGATGGGAGTTCGACAAGGCGCCCGAGGTCTTCTTCGAGGCCGTGCGGCGTCTGCGCGAGCGCGGGATTCCGTTCCGCCTGAGCGTGATCGGCGAACAGTTCCGGGCCCGCCCGGCCGTGTTCGACCGGGCGGAGACCGAGTTCGCGGGGCTGATCGACCGATGGGGGTACCAGGAGAGCCGGGCGGCGTACGAGCGGGCGCTCGCCGAGGCCGACGTCGTCGTCTCGACCGCGCTCCACGAGTTCTTCGGGATCAGCATCGTCGAGGCCGTCGCCGCCGGCTGCTACCCCGTCGTGCCCCGCCGGCTCGCCTACCCGGAGGTGCTGGGCGAGCTCCACGCCGCGGGGAGCGGCCCGTACTTCTACGACGGGGGCGCCGAGGAGCTCGCCGACCTGCTCGCCTCATTGGCAGAGCGAGACGACCTGTGGCAGGGAGATTCCGCCCGCGGCGTTCGTGCCGTTTCGCGCTACTCCTGGCCCACCCTCGCCCCGGCGCTCGATGACGCCGTCCAGGAGGCCGGCCGGTAAGCTGCCTGGCCGGCGGGCCGGGCTCACAAGACCCCGGCGATCTGTTTGGCGATATCGGGGAAGACGCGTTCGGCGGCCGACTCCATGGTCAGGCCCTTTTCGCGCAGGCGGCCGTAGATGTTCGCCCGCTTCGGCTCTTCCGCCCCCGTTTCGAACACGCGCAGGTCGACAATGGTGACGAAGGTGTTCTTCCGATCCTCGGCGTCGAGCCACGCCCCGAGCCCGGCTCCCAGCAGCATCCCGCCGAGCACCCCGGCGATCGTGCCCGACTTGCTCTTGCTCGACGCGTAGGTGCCGGCGCCGCCGACCACGCCGCCGATCACCGCGCCCGCCAGCACC
>JAWODX010000287.1:0-12691 GCA_046483085.1 Planctomycetota bacterium | reverse complement strand
CCACCGGGACGTCGGGCGGGAGGGTGACCGGATCGAGGATGACCCCGTTCGCCGACCGCTTGACCTTCTCGACCTCGCGGCAGTGCTCGGCGATGGTCAGGTTGCGGTGGATGAAGCCGATGCCCCCCTCCTGGGCCAGCGCGATGGCCAGCGCCGACTCGGTCACCGTGTCCATCGGCGCCGAGAGCAGCGGGATGTTCAGGTCGATCTTCGGGGTCAACCGGGTCGCCGTGCTCACCTCGGACGGGAGCACGTCGGACCGCTGCGGAACCAGCATCACATCGCCGAACGTGATGCCACCCTCAATCAATCGCATTCGGCCAACCGCCTCCTCTTGCCGGGAGCACCCGCCCAGCCGCCCCGACCGGCCACGCGAAACACGCCTTCCGCGCCCGGAACGGGCATCAAGCGTGACAGTATCAAACCCCCTGCCCCAAGTCAACCAAAAAAGGCGCCGACGGCCGCCGAAACAGCTCCCAGGCCGCGCAGGATCGCCGGAGGCGGCGCGTACCAAGAAGTGGAACGGCCGGGCGGCCCCCGGCCGGTTCGAACGAGCCCGGCCGACCGGACGGACCGGATCGGGAAGGTTGGTTCTCAGAGAACCAGCTCGGAAATGCCCATTTCTGCCCCTTCCCGGTCTGGCCCGGCCGACCGGGCGCCAAATCCCAAATCCGAAGCATCAAATCACGAACAAATTCCGAATCCCAGGTCCCAACCCCCGAACGCGGGGGGCAACCGGTCGCACATCAATGGGCCAACGTAGTTCGACGATCTCACCACATCGAATCGATCCGCAGATTACGCAGATTGCACGGAGGAAGGAACGGCGGGCCCGGGGAAACGGCGCTACTCCCTCTCGGGCACGTCCTTGAGATCGACGGTCTCCGTCGCGTGGTAGCCGAGGCGCACGCTGAGGACCCGGAGGTTGCCCGGGTCGGCGATGAAGAGGCGCCGGTCGGTGTGCGTGGCGAGGTAGGGGGCGTGGAAGAGGGCGACCTCGTCGCCGCCGACCGAACGGGTCGTCGGCGGCCCGCCCTTCTCCACCAGCGGCTCGCCGTCCTCGACGTTGCCGTAGTGCCCGATCCGGGTGATCAGGTTGCCCGCCGAGTCGAGCACCGCCACCCGGTAGCGGTCCATCTCGGGCGCGAACGAGCGGCCGAGGTAGTCGTGGGCGAACCGGAAGTTCCAGCACGCACAGCCCACCCCCCGGTTCTTCCCGCCGAACCCGACGCCGCCGTACAGCCATTCGGGCTCCTGCACCCAGGCGCTGCCTTGCATCGAGCTGGTGACGTCCCGCGGGCGATCGGGGTAGTTCGTCTCGGAGAGCGGGACGGGGACCTTACCGGATGAGGTCAGCACCCGCGACTGGTTCGGCCGCACCTTCATCAGCGTGCCGGTCATGTCGTTGTAGTAGCGCTCGCCGTCGAGGATGCGGGTGGCCGCGGTCATCACGTAGATGCCGTCGTCGGGATCGATGGCCACGCCGTAGAGGTCGGCGAGCCCGGGGACGGCGTCCTCGTGGACGACCTTGCCGTGCCGGTCCCAGACGTGGACGCAGGTCGCCCCGCCGCGCCCGCCGAGCAGCCGGCCCGGATACACCATCGGATTGTACGTGTCGCCCCGGTGCACGTACCTGGCGCTCGTGCGGACCTGGGTCGAGAACCCCAGCAGGCAGCCGACGATCAGTTTCTTGTCGGCCGACACGTGCATCCCGCCGTGGTGCCAGTTCCCGTCGCTCGGCATCATCAGCCCCGCCACCACGTGGGCGCGGCGCGTCCCGCTGCTCCAGCCGTACGCCACCTTGCTCCGCTCCTCGCCGTAGTCCCACGGCACCTCGCGCCACGTCTTCGGATTGTAGCGGGCGACCACGTTGATCGTGCGGAGGTAGGCGAGCCCGTCCAGGTCGAAGCACATGTCCTCGGCGTGGAAGGGGAGCCGGACGACGCGGACGCGGCCGGTCTCGGGGTCGATCTCGTGCACGTGGTCGAACGACTTGCCGACGGCCTGGTCGCCCTCGGCCAGGTAGACCTTCCCGTTCGTCGGATTGACGTACAGCCGCTGGCGCTGGGTCCGATGCATGACCTGGGGCACGCCGGCCCGCTCGACGTCGTGGGCGAACTGGCGGACCGTCTGCAGTGTGCCGTCCTTCGGCCGCAGCAGGACCAGGTTCCCGTAGTTCAGCCCGCCGCGGCGGGTCAGGACGTTCGACAGGATCCCCTCGGTCGTCAGCCAGACGGTCGGCGGATCGGTCCAGCCGTCCAGCTCGGCGAAGTATCGCATCCCCGTCGTCCGGTAGCGGAAGTTCCACCCGCCGCCCTTGCCCAACGGCCAGGCCGCCTTCTCCTTCGCTTCGTCGAACGTACCGAAGCAGCGGAGGGCGGACTTCACCCCCTCCTTCTCGAACTCATTCATCACCTTCCAGGAGAAGACGTAGATCTCGCCGGTCTTCGGATGGACGGACACCGCGGCGGGGCCGTCGACCTGGATCGTCTTCAGGAGCTTCCCCGTTCGGCTGTAGATGAACAGGCGGTCGAGCACCTGGTCGGTCACGTAGACCCGGCCCTTCGCGTCCACGTCGACCGACGTCGGGACCTTGAACGGGTCGCCCTTCTTGGCCTTGTTCGGGTTGGCCCGGCCCTTGAAGACCTCCATCTCCTCGCCGGTCTCCACGTTCAGGCGCATGACCGCGGGCACGCAGCGCCAGTCGCGGGTGTACTGGATGTCCTGGCTGGCGCTGCCCCGGCGGCCGTAAATGTAGCCGGTCAGGTAGAGCCACTTCCCGTCGGGCGACAGGGCGGCGCTGCGGGGCACGGCCAGCGCCGTGGGGTTGTCTCGACCGCGGCGGGTGGGCGCCGAGATCGCCGTCTTCGGGCCCTGCAGCGGCAGGCCGCCGGTCGTCCCGTCCGTGCCGAGCCGGTTGAGCTGAACGTGAGCGAGCGCGATCCGCCCGTCCCGCACGGCCATCGCCGTGGCGGCGGCGCCGTACATGCCGAAATGGGCGTTGCCGCCCGCGCCGACCACGGAGCGGAATCGCTTCTTCTCCCGGTCGTACGTCTGGATGTTCCAGGCGTTCGTCCCGCTCGTCAGCATCGTACACTGCAGAAAGTTCGTCTTGAGCGGCAGCCGCTTCCCGTCCTGGGGGAACGTGTGCCACGCCAGGCCCTCCGCCTCCTCGATCCTGTCCGACGGGAACGGATAGACCGTGCGGACGTAGTGGCCCTCGTGGTCGAACAGGCGCAGGTGGTCCATCCCCACGCCCCCGTCGTAGACGTACACCCCCTCTTCCGCGGCGCAGACGGCCTGGGGCAGGCGCGACTGCCGCCGCCGCGGCGACCAGAAGAGCGTCCGCTCGAACCGAGGCTTCAGCCCAAGCGATACGCGGACGGTGAGCGCGTCCGCCTCGTCGACGTACTCCCCGCCGTCGTCCTTCCCGTCCCAGACGACCGTCTGCTCCAGCGAGTTCGTCTCGAACGGCTTCGGCGCGGTCGGCCCGAGCACCCCCGAGGCCAGGTGGCGGACGACGTCGCCGTCCGAGTTCTCCAGCGTCACTGTCACGTCACACGCCGCCCGGGCCGCGAACCGGATCACCACCCGGTCGCCGTCGCGGGTCACCTGCGGTTTCGCCGCGAACTCGAACGGCCCGCTCCGCTTGATCTTGAACTCGTCCAGGTCCGACCCCGGGGCCGCCGCACACGCGATGCAGATCAGCCCGGCAAGCACGGTCCTCATATCCACCATCCGACTCCAGGATAGATCGATTTCTCGGGACTCTCCGGCCCCACTGCCTGTATTGTATCAGCTTTCGCCGCAGACCGCAGTGGGGTTTGTCTCCGAGGCATTTGCGATGTCCCCTGCTGCGATCACAAATTGTAGCCGAGGTCCACCTGCCCTTCGGAGCCCGAGAGGGCGAAGTAGGGTGACCTCGGCCCTTCTCCGGCCTCATGGAGGCCGGCTACAGTCACGCCAGCTTGATCACACTGGACATGGCAAATGCCTCTCTCTGGAACCGAGGGACTGACCCCGGTCGCGCGTTCCGCCGCTCTATCCGCTCCGGACCTGGTAGTCTCTTGCTTCTGCTCGTGTTCTTGCTCCCGCCTCAAGTGCGCAGCGCCCACGGAAGAAATCGAGCAAGAGCACGAGCAGGAGGAAGAGACTATCTCAATAGTCGGTGGGGCAGGCATTCTTGCCTGCCAAGAGGCGGACAGGAATGTCCGCCCCAGCTTTTGAGATAATTTCTAAGAGCAGGAGACAAACGCAGGCCGGGGCAGTCATCCGGATCCGCAGAATGTGCATCCCGCCTTTGGAGGCGATCCGTACTCGGGGGCAACGACGCGCCTCTGGGCCGGGCTACGCCCCCTTTTCTTTCCTGATGTCGTACCGGATGTGGTAGGCCTCGCCGTCGAACTCGGTCTCGATCCGGTAGCCGCTGTTGTAGAAGATCTGCAGCATGGCGCGGTTGTCGGGCAGGACGGTGGCGTAGAACCGCTGGACGCCGCGCTGCCGGGCGGTCTGGGTGAGGTAGTCGAGGAGGAACGTGCCCATGCCCTTCTGCTGCCATTCGTCCTGGACGATGAAGGCGACCTCGGCCGACTGGTTCTCCTGGTTGAGGAAGTACTGGGCGATGGCGACGATCTCCTCCTCGCCGGCCGGGCCCGGCACCACGCCCACGATTCCCAGGTCGTTCTCGTAGTCGATGTTCGTCACCTGCTGCACGTCCTTGTGGGGGAACGTCTTCGTGTGGGTGAAGTAGCGATAGCGGACGGACTCGCGGCTGAGCGAGTAGAGCATCTCGGAGAGCGCCGGCTCGTCGGTCGGCTTCACCGGCCGGAAGAAGATCTGCGTCCCGTCCCGCAGCGTGTCGTAGCGCTCCAGCTCCTCCGGGTAGCGCACCTCCTCCCACGCCAGCTCAATCTGATCCTGCTCGACGTAGCTGTGGGTCTTCCCCGCCTGGAGCAGCTCCTTGCGGAATTTCGGATGCGCGATCTGGACGAGCGCCAGCACCCGCTCGCGGATCGACTTGCCGTGCAGGTACGCCACGCCGTATTCGGTCACCACGTAGTGCACGTCGCCGCGCGTGGTGACGACGCCCGCGCCCTCGGTCAGGTGGGGGACGACCCGCGAGACCTCGCCGTCGCGCGCCGTCGAGGGGAGCGCGATGATCGCCTTGCCCCCGCGGCTCCGCGCCGCGCCCCGGATAAAGTCCACCTGACCGCCGAACCCGCTGTAGAACGTGTAGCCGAGCGAGTCGGAGCAGACCTGCCCGGTCAGGTCCACCTCCAGCCCCATGTTGATCCCGACCATCCGCTCGTGCTGGCTGATGATGAACGGGTCGTTGACGTACTCGGTCGGGTGGAACTCGAAGAACGGGTTGTTGTCGATGTAGTCGTAGAGGCGGCGGGAGCCCATGCAGAAGCTGGCGACGACCTTGCCGTTGTTGATCGTCTTCTTCGTGCAGGTGATCGCGCCGCACTCGATCAGGTCGATGATCCAGTCGCCGAACATCTCGGTGTGGATGCCCAGCTCGGACTTGTGGCAGAGGAACTCCGCGAGGGCCTGGGGGATGCGGCCGATGCCGCACTCGATTGTGCTGCCGTCGTCGACCAGCCGGGCGATGTTCTCGCCGATCTGCCGCAGGGTGTCGTCCGCCTCGGGGACCGGCACCTCGATCACCGGCTCGTCGTAGGGGACCAACGCATCGATCTTGTTCACGTGAATGAAGCTGTCGCCCAGGGTGCGCGGCATGTTCGTGTTGACCTGGGCGATCACGTACCGGGCGTTGGCCGCCGCCGACTTCACGATGTCGACCGACACCCCCAGGCTGCACAGCCCGTTCACGTCCGGCGGGCTCACGCTGATCAGGGCCACGTCGACCGGGATCTTCCCGCTGTTGAACTGGCGCGGGATGTCCGACAGGAAGATCGGCGTGTAGTCGCCCACCCCCTGCTCCAGGGCATCGCGGACGTTGTCCGACACGAAAAACGTGTTCATCCGGAACGTGTCGCGATAGGGCTCCTCGATGTACGGCGCCGGGCCCATCGTCAAAAGGTGGATCACGTCCACGTCCACGATCTTCTTCGACCGCCGCATCAGCGCCTCGAGCAGGTGCCCGGGCGCCGCACAGCCCGTCCCGATGAACACCCGGTCCCCCGGCTTGACCTGCGTCATCGCCTCCGGCGCCTTGCCGAGCCGGCTCTCGTACTTCTCCTGCCACTTGAACTCGGGCATGCAGGGCCTTTCCTCAATGCGGGTCGCTGTCGGCACGCATTGTACCCGCACGCGCGGAGCCCGGCAAGCGGAAGAGCCGCGGCCCCCAAGCTCGGCCCGCCGGTTCACAGCCAGGCAGCATAGTGACTTGACAACGGTGCCCGGCGGTCATATGTTCGAGCCGGCGTGGCGGACCGTCCCGGGAACTTGCCGCCACCGGTTCACCGGGGAGTGGAAGGGAGAACCCCGTGTCCGACGAGAGGTCCGAGCCCGGCGCCGACCGGGATCCCTCTGAAAACCCCGTCGAGCCCCCGGCAGAGCTCTCCGCCGAGCGGCGCGGCCCCCCCGAACCGGGCCGAGGGGAAGGCCCCGCGCCCCGCGGCGGGCGCCGACGCGTAATGCGAACGGCGGCGGTGGCCCTGGCCGCGTCGCTCGTCGCCGGGGTGGCCTGGGCCGGGGTGACTGCCCTCCTGAAACTCGGAATCGGGTACTACGGGATCGGGGTGGGGGCAGTGACCGGCGCCGCGACGTGCCTGCTCTCGCCCATGATCGGTGCACGGGCCGGGGCGCTTGCCGCCGCCCTCTCGGTCGTCGGCATCGTGCTCGGCAAGTCCCTCGGCATCTGGTGGTGCGTCCCCTATCTCACCGAACAACTCGCGAGAGACGAGGAAATCATGCAGCACGTGGCGCTGTTGCGGATGATGGAGAACCCGGAGTGGCAGGGCACGGCGTGGTTGGAATCCGAAGACGCCAGGGCCGTCTGGAGAGACCTTATGATGGAGAAGCTGGCGGGCTCGTTCGACCCGGCGGCCGAACCGGAGAGCGACTTGACCTTGGAAGAGCGCAGGGAGCTGGCCGCCTGGTTCATGGACGAGAAGTTCAGCACGTGGGAGATCCTCACGCTCACCTGGGAGCCGCTCGATGCCCTCTGGATCCTCCTGGCGATGGGCGCGGCGTGGGAGATCGGCGTCCGCCGAAATCCGTTCCGCTCCACCCGCCCCGCCTGAGCCAGTCACCAGGCCGGACGACCGGCGGCATCAGAACCCCTCCGTCCCCCGGCCCGCGGCGCTTGACCGCTCGGCGTCGGCGCACTACGATCCGGCCTGGACCCGGCCCGGGAGCCCTGCGATGACCTCGAACGACCATACCGAATTGGAAGCGATCGTCCCGTCCGGCGGGCCGGCGCTCGAGTTCGACTTCCCCGCGTTCCGCGTCGGCGTGGCCGAGTACCCGGAAGGCCCGACCGGCTGCACGGTCTTCCGGTTCGACGAGCCGGTGGCGACGGCGGTCGACCGGCGCGGCGGCGCCGTCGGGTCGACCGGCGACCACGACTGGAACCACGCGTTCTGTTTCGCCGGCGGATCGTCCTACGGCCTGGAGGCGGCGGCCGGGGTCTCCGCCGAGCTGTTCGCCGAAATGGACTACTCGACGGCGTTCGACCGGATCGCCGAGGTCTCGGGCGCGATCATCTTCGACTTCCGCCCGCGCCAAAACGCGATCTACGCGGACAAGGCGCTCGGCCGGCTGGCGGCGCGCGCAGCGCAGCCCGGCTGGTTCCCGCTGGGCGCCCGGGGCGCCGGCTGCTCGGCCCGCTGCGGGCGCGGGCCCGAGCAGAAGGGCCGGCAGCCGTCCGGGCAGGGCGGCTCGTTCCGCCGGATCGGGGCGACGCGGATCGCCGCGTTCTCCGTCGTCAACTGCCTCGGCGGGATCTACGACCGCGCCGGCCGGGTCGTCCGCGGCCAGCTCGACCCCGGGACCGGCGAGCACTATCATTACGCCGACGAGCTCGCCCGCCTCCGCCGCGACGGCCGCCCGGGGAAAGCCGGCGCCGGCAACACGACGCTCACGCTGATCGTGACCAACCAGCGGCTCGGCCGCCGCGAGCTCATCCAGTTCGCCCGACAGGTCCACGCCTCGATGGCCCGCATCATCCAGCCCTTCCACACCATCTTCGACGGCGACATCCTCTACGCCGCGACGACCGCCGAGGTCGAGAACCCCGAACTCGATCTCGTCGCGCTCGGCGTCGAGGCCGCCGAGACCGTCTGGGACGGCGTCCTGGCCATGGTCAACGTCCTCGAACGGGACGACTGACCCGACCCGCCTACTCGCGCCATTTGCATTTGTATCAGTCAAGGAGAAGGCGGGGAGAACCCCCTTTTGAAAAAGGGGCGTTCTCCCCACACCCCTCTCCCGGAAAACTTCGGGGGAGATGCGGTTTGTCAAACCGCATCTCCACAGAAGTTCTTGGAGGGGGTGCAGGGGAAGCCTTCTTTCAAGAAGGTTCCCCCGCGCTGCATCCTGAGTGCAAGAATCAGTCGAGACTCAAGACTCAGAACCGCAGGACGTCGAGCGCGGTCTCGAATGTCGCCTCGAACGTAAAGTCGTCGACGCGCTCGGCCAGGTCGGTGTGGCGCCGGTCGGCCGTCTCCTTCGACGGGAACCAGAGCCGCCCGCGGATCGGCAGGTCGATCTTGTACGGCTCGCACTCCGACACGCGCCCCACGGCCTCCGTCGCCCCCTCGCGGATGCGTTCGCGCGCGAGCGACGGGGCGAGCAGGACGGCGCCCTCGCGGGCGAGGCCCGTCTTGGTCGAGACGGTCACCGGGCCGTCGCCGAGGAACTCGCGCGCCTCGCGGCACGTCGCGTCGTCACCCGTGACCATGATCACGGGGATGTCGAAGTGCCCGGCGATCAATGCGTGCTGGGCGATCTCGCCCGACTCGCGCCCGTTGTACCAGTACTTGTTCCCGCCCCGCGAGCTCTGCGTGTGGCAGAGCACCCCGTCGGGCGTCCCCGCCATGGCGTGGTAAGCGAGCAGGATCACCGCGTCGCACTCGGCGAGGACCGCGGCCCGGTCGGGGCTGTGGCCGACGATGTGCCGGGCCGCGGGGTGGAGCAGCTCGGGCACGAGGTTGTACGGCCGGCCGTGTCCGTCGCGCACGTAGATCTCGTCGACGCCCGCCTCGACCAGCCCGTCCACGCAGGCCGAACACTCGCGGGTCAGGAGCTCGCGCGCCTCGTCGTAGCGCGGGCCGTCCTCGCGCGTCTGCACGAACCGGCACACGCCGGCAACGCCTTCCAGGTCGGTCGCCACATATACCTTCATCCTTCTCCTCCGTCCTTCGAGTTGCTCCCCTGCTCGCGCCCCGGCCCATGCCGCCGGGCCCCGCGCGTGTTTCCCAGGTAAATGGCCACGAGCGCCAGGGCCGCCCCCGCGACGTCCGGCGGGTGCATCCCCCGGCCGAAGAGCACCACGTCCCACACGAACGCCAGCGTCGGCTGCACGAGCAGCAGCAGCCCGATCCGCTGCGCCTCGATCTTCGGCGCCCCGAGCGAGATCAGGATCCAGGCCAGCACGTGGCAGATCGCCCCGTAGCCGAGCAGCGCCGCGCCGGTCCGCGCGTCGGGGATCCGCAGGCTCTGTCCCTCGGCCAGCGAGAGCGCCGCGAGCATCACCGCCATCAGCGCGGTGATCCCCGCCAGCGTGGCCACCTTGCTGCGCAGGTCGGTCCGCGTCTGCATCCGCCGCAGCACCAGCACGTACGCCGCCTAGGTGAACGCGGTGAGCAGCCCGAACCACACCCCGCGGCGGTAGTCGCCGCTCAACGCCCCCCACTCGCGGCCCACGATCAGGTACAGGCCGGCCATCGCCATGGGGACGGCGATCGCCGGGCGCCACGTCAGCCGTTCTTTCAGGACCAGGATGCCGAACGCGGCCATCAGGAAGACCTGGAAATTGGTGAGCAGCGTCGCAAGGCCCGTCCCCACGTAGTCGATGCTCTGGTGCCAGAGCCACAGGTCGGCGGTGAAGATCGCCGCGGCGACGGCGGTGAGCAGGAAACGGCGGACGCCGCGCCACAGCCGGGCGCGCATGGCGAGGGCGATGGCGGCCAGGATCACGCCGCCGATGGCGGCGCGGTAGAACGCGGCGGCGGTCGGCTCGACGGCCGCCCATTCGCGGAACACACCGGAGAAGCTGATCATCGCCGCGCCGGCCGCGACCTGGAGCGCACCGACCACCCGGTCGCGGGCGGAATCGGGCGCCACTTCGCCGCCTGCCGACACGCGGGCTCCTCCAATCCGGGCAAAAGCGAGCGGGATTGTAGCGCAGGGCGTCGTCCCCGGAAAGGCCGACCGAGCAGGAGGCATTTGCCATGTCCCCTGCTGCGATCACAAATTGTAGCCGAGGTCCATGACCTCGGCCCTTCTCCGGCCTCATGTGGAGGCCGGCTACAGTCACGCCAGCTTGATCACACTGGACATGGCAAATGCCTCAGCAGGGCCGATACCATTGCTCACCGCGGAGAACGGAGAGAGAAACGGCAGAAGGATCAGCCGGCTCGCCGCGGGGGCCGCAACCGAGGAACCAGGCGCCCGGTCTGGCGGGCGTACGCGCGGTAAGCGGCGCCGAAGCGCTCGGCCAGCGCCACCTCCTCGCGCGGGACACGAGCGAGGTACAGCGGCAGAAAGGCGACAAGCAGGCACGGACCGGCGATCCAGTTGTGAAGCAGCAGCGCCTGGGCGATCGCCCACAGCCAGTGCGCGGCGTACATCGGGTGCCGAATGTGAGCATAGACGCCGCCGGTCACCAGGGCGTGGTCGGCCCGCAGCCCGAGGGTCGGCGACCAGTGGCGCCCCAGGTCGGCGTGCGCCCGCCAGAGGAGGCCGACCGCGGCGGCGAAAACCGACCCGCCGGCCCACGGCATCCAGCGCGGGCCGCGATAGTCGGCGAAGTCCAGCCACGGGCTGAAGAGGTACACGAACGGCACGACCGCCAGGCAGACTCCGGCGGCCAGCACCAGCGCCCGGTCGAGCGGCGTGTCGCCGTCGGCCCCGCGCTCCGCCGCGACGCATTTCCGCCGGGCACGTACGACATACGCGACGCGAACGCCCGCCCCGACCACGAACCCGATGAGGAAGAGAATGTCCGACGGCTGCCGCATCATGGCTGGCTCCGTTTCGCGCCCGCTCGATTCTACCTGGTTGCCCACGGGGACTCAACGTGGGGCACAGGGATCGAGTCGATGACCAGAACGGGGAGTATTTGGCTTCCACGAACCCACCCGTCGCCGCTGGCCGGAGTCGTCGTCCTCGGGGCTTCGGCCGGATCCCTGCCCGCGAAGACAAGCGCGAGCGAGAGGAGGGGCTGGTGCCACTCCAGTCACCCCCCATTTCGGTTATGAAGTCACAGGGATCCTCAGGGGTCCTGCCGGCCAGGCGGTCCTGCCGGTGGAGCGCGGGCCAGGGCTGCGGACGACGGAGAAGCGTGTGCGGGCGAGGTCCCGGGGTCTGCAAACATGCGTGGGTGGCTTGGGCGGGATCAGGAGAATGCTCCGGAAAGTGTTCGTCTGTCCGGACAGACGAACGCTTCCGCGCCACTCCCCCGTCTCGCAATCGCAAACACGAGTTGAACCAGCCCAGAGCAGTCGTGGCCGTTTGACGCCGGAGCCGGCAGCGGCGATGATGGTGGCAGGAGCTTGCCTGCCTTGTGGACCGAGGCACGAGGAGCCACACAAATGCTCACCGAAATGCAGGCCGTCCTGTTCGACATCGACGACACGCTGTTCGACCGGCGCAAGGCGCAGCGCCTGATCCTCGACATCATCACTGCCGAACTCGACGAGCTGTTCCGCGGCATCGACCACGCCCGGATCACGCACGCGTTCGACGAATCGGATCGCCTGACCCTGGAGGACTACGGCGCGGGAACGACGCCCGAGGACTTCCGCGAGCGGCGGAGCGCCACGTTCCTCCGCCTGCTCCGGCTCGACGAGTCGCCCGCCGACCGGATCACCGAACTCTACGTAACGCGGTATCCAACGGTCGACGCTCCGGTCGACAGCGCCCGGGAGGTCGTCGAGCGGATGGCGGGCCGGTTCCGGCTGGGCGTCGTCTCGAACGGCCTCCAGGACGTGCAGTACAAGAAGCTGGAGGCGGTCGGGATCCGCGACCGGTTCGAGTGCATTGTGCTCTCGCAGGAGTTGGGGGTGCAGAAGCCGGACCGGCGGATCTTCGAGCACGCCGCCGAGCGGCTGGCGACCCCGGCCGACCGATCCGCATACGTGGGCGACGATTTCGAGCTCGACGTGGTCGGTGCGAAGGCGGCGGGCATGCGTGCGATCTGGTTCAACCCGGCCGCCAGGCGGCCACCCCACGGGCGGGTGCGGCCCGACGCCGAGATCCGTGACCTCCGCCGCCTGTGCGCACGGCTCCCCGATCTCTAGCACGACAACGCTGCTTTTCCTCGCTGCCTGCGGTCCGGCAGCCCCGCGCAATGGCCGGGCAGGCAGAAATGCCTGCCCCACCGGCCAGGGTCCGCCCGGACCCCCGTAGGAGAGGCCAATGTATCTCTGGCGATGAAAGAAAATAATTGTGTGATAGGAGGAGAAGGAAACGGTGGGGTCATAGATTTGAGAATAGGCCCCATACGGGACAGCCTGGTAGCAATGGCGCTGGTGCTCGAGCTAATGGCTGAAACCGGTAT
>JAWODX010000235.1:0-4286 GCA_046483085.1 Planctomycetota bacterium | reverse complement strand
TCTCCCCAACTTCTCGCACGGCTAGCCGCGCTGGCACCCCGCCCCCGTGAACACCATCCGCGACGTGGCCGGCCGGCCGTCCGTCCCCGTCCTCGCTGACCTGCAGGGGCCGCGCATCCGCGTCGGCGATCTCGACGAACCGGTCGAGCTGGCCGACGCGGATGCGCGGCCCCTGCAGGTCGGCGAGCAGGGCGACGGCGTGCCGGCCGGCCACGTCGCGGATGGTGTTCACGGTGTCGGCGTGCCAGCTCGGCTCGCCGTGCGAGAAGTTGAGGCGAAAGGCGTCGGCCCCCGCCTCGGCCAGCGCGCGGACGACGTCGGGCCGCTCGGACGCCGGCCCGAGGGTCGCCAGGATCTTGGCGTTCGCCGACTCTCGGTCATTCCACATGCTCAGCCTCCGACACTTGCCGAACCACGCCCGGGGCCAGCGTACGCGCTGGGCCCGCCCTGCGCAACCGTCAAACGCCTCGGGCCGGAAGATTTTTTGGTGCTGAAACAGACCGCCGCCGGTTCGCTCCGGCCGGCTTCCCTGGCAAAAACTCTTGACGAAGCGGATCAGAACGACATGATCATGGCCGGTGGCGTGCTGGTGCGCCGCCGGTTTTGGCAGGGAAGACAAGAGGTCGAGGTGCCGACTCTCACCAGCCCCGTGACGGTTTCGGGAGGTCGGCCAACCGGACGAATGATTTCCGGCGCGAGCCGGAGGAGACAAAGCGCTGGTCAGGGAAGAGCGGGCCACGGTCGTGGCCGTCCGTGAAGGGCGGGCGACCGTCGAGATCGAGCCTTCCGAGCACTGCGCCGGGTGCGCCCTGGGGGCGATGTGCGGCGCGGGGAAGCTCCGGCTCGAGGTGGACGGAGTGGACGGGCTGGAGCGGGGGCAGTCGGTGATCCTGGCGGTCGATCGGTCGGCCGCCCTGCGAGGCGTCCTGCTGCTGTTCGGGCTCCCGCTCGTCGGCCTGGTCAGCGGGGTGGTGCTCGGTCGTTATCATCCGGTGCTCGGCCTGTCGGCGGACGGGAGTTCGCTGCTCCTGGGGGTCTTGTTCCTGGCGGCGGCGTTCGCGGCCGCGTTCCTCTACGAAAAGACGATCGCGTCGAAGCGGCTGCCCGAGCCAAGCATTGTGAGGACGGAAGAATCATGAACGAAGCCTATCCGCTGGTGTTCGAGCCGGTCCTGCTGGAGAAGGAGTTCTGGGGCGGCCGGCGTCTCGGCGACGTGCTCCACAAGCAGCTCCCGAAGAAGGGAAAGATCGGAGAGTCCTGGGAGGTGTCGGACTATCCCGGCAAGGAGACGCGGGTGACGAACGGGCCGCTGGCAGGCCGCTCGCTCCGTCAGCTCGTCGAGGACGACGTGAGCGACGTCGTGGGGGACGACGCCCTGCTCCAGGACGGCCGGTTCCCGCTCCTCGTCAAGTACATCGACGCCAGCGAGACGCTCTCGGTCCAGGTCCATCCCGACGACGAGTACGCCCGTGCCCACGGGGAGATCGCCGGCAAGCAGGAGGCGTGGTTCATCGTCCGCGTCGAGCCCCAGGCCAAGCTCATCCGGGGGGTGACCGAGGGGACCGACCGCGAGGGCTTCGAGCGGGCCATCGCCAACGGGGAACTCGACCCCTGCCTCCACACGTTCGCGCCGCGGGCCGGCGACACCGTGATGATCCCCTGGGGCACGGTCCACGCCATCGGGAAAGGCATCGTGCTCGCCGAGATCGAACAGACCTCGGACGTGACGTATCGCGTGTACGACTGGAACCGCGTCGACGAGCAGTCGCAAGGGCGGGACCTGCACGTGGAGAACGCGCTCGACGTGATCCGGTTCGAGCCGCCGACCCGCGACACGTGTGAGCGGAAGCTGCTCGCGGAGAACGGCGGCCGGCGGTTCGAGGCCGCCCGCTGCGACCAGTTCGTCGTCGAGGTCCTGGAGCTGGACGGCTCCGTGGACGATGCTCCGCCCGACGGCCGGTTCGCCATCCTGAACGTGGTGGGCGGCGGGGCCGTGATCGACTCGCCCGCCGGAGAGACCGCCCTCCCGCTCGGCAGCAGCTCGCTCGTCCCGGCGTGCATGCCCGCGTACACGATCCGGTCGGCCGGCGGGCCGGCGACCGTCCTCCGCTCCTACGTTCCGATCGACTGAGCCGGGCCCGGGGCTTGTGGGCGGCGAAAGAGGGCGCTATACTTCCGCTATGGACCTCGCGATCATCGGGCTGCCTCTGTCAGGCGTGACCACGGTCTTCAACGCTCTCACCGGGCGGCACGAGGACACGCACGCGTACGCGAAGCCGGGCGAGCTGAACGTCGCCGTCGTCAAGGTCCCCGACCCGCGGCTGGATTTCCTGGCCGAGCTGTACGAGCCGAAGAAGGTGGTCCACGCGTCCATCGAATACATCGAGGTGCCGGGCCTCTTCTCCGCCGGCTCGGGCGGGGCCAGCGCCGAGGCCGGCGCCGTCGCCACCGTGCGCGACTGCGACGCCACCGTCAAGGTGCTCCGCGCCTTCGACGCCGACGACGCCCCGAACCCGCGCGGCGAGAACAACCCGGTCCGCGACCTGCGCGACATCAACGACGAGCTGCTCATGCTGGACCTGAGCGTGATCGAGAAGCGGGTGAAGCGGCTGCGGAAGGACGTGAGGAAGCCGACCCCCGAGCAGGACCAGAACAAGGTCGAGCTGGCCGCCCTCGAGCGCTGCCTCGCGGGGCTGGAGGAGGGGCAGGAGCTCCGCGACATCCACCTCACGGAGCCGGAAGAGAAGCTCCTCCGCGGCTACGGGTTCCTCACCATCCAGCCCTCCATCCACGTGGTCAACATGAACGAGTCGGACGTCGGCCGGGGGGTGCTGCCGGCGGACCTGCCCGCCGACAACTCGCTCGCCTTCTGCGCCGAGCTCGAGGAAGAGCTGAGCGAGCTGCCGCCCGCCGACCGGAAGGAATTCCTCGACGACCTCGGCATCGACGAGCTGGCCCGCGACCGGTTCATCCGCATGTCGTACGACCTCCTGGGCCTCATCTCCTTCTTCACCCACAACGAGTCCGAGGTCCGGGCGTGGACGCTGAAGAAAGGATCGACGGCGCTCGACGCAGCCGGGACGATCCACAGCGACCTGGCCCGCGGGTTCATCCGGGCCGAGGTCATCAACGCCGACGACCTCCGGCAGGACGGGTCCGAGCGCGAGGCCCGCGCCCACGGCCACACGAAGAGCGAAGGGCGCGACTACGTCGTGCAGGACGGCGACGTCATCACCGTCCGCTTCAACGTGTGATCGATGCACAACATCCTCTACGTCAGCCACACGTCCCAGGTCGCCGGCGCCGAGCACAGCCTGCGGCTCCTCCTCGACCGGCTCGCCCCGCGCTTCCGGCCCACCGTCGCCCTGCCCGGGACCGGCCCGCTCACCGACCTGCTCGACGAGATGGGGGTGCCCTATTGCCCGGCGCCGATGATCCGGCTGAAGCGGACGCGGAACCCGGCCCGCCTGTTTCGCTACTTCCGCGCCTGGCGACGGGCCGTCCGCGCCGTCGAGGAGATGATCGGCGAACTGGGCATCGACCTGGTCCACGCCAATTCGACGACGGCGCATCTGTTCGCGTCGCCGGCCGCCCGCCGCGCCGGCGTCCCGTCCGTCTGGCACGTTCGCGACATGAGCTCGCCGGGCGGCCGACTGGACCGAATGATGACCCGGCACGCCGCCGCCATCGTCTGCATCTCCGAGGCCGTCCGGAGCCGGCTCGTCCATCCGGAGCTCGCCGCGGCCAAGACGACCGTCATCCACAACGGCGTCGACGCGGCCGCGTTCGCGCCGGGCGACGGCCGGCCGGTCCGATCGGAGCTGGGGCTCGACGCCTCGGCGCCCGTGGCGGGAATCGTGGGCCAGGTCGTCCCGTGGAAAGGCCACGACCGTTTTCTGGCGGCCGCGGCGGGCGCCGCGGCGCGGGTCGAGCGGGCGCAGTTCGTCGTGTCCGGCGACAACCGGTTCGGCGACTTCCCCGGCATCCTCGACGGGCTGAGACGCCAGGCGGACCGGCTCGGGATCGGCGACCGGGTCCATTTCCTGGGCTGGCGGGACGATCCCGCCGCGGTGATGAACGCGCTGGACGTGCTGGTCACCGCCTCGGAGGACGAGCCGTTCGGCCGCGTCGTGGTGGAGGCGATGGCCTGCGGCAAGCCGGTCGTCGGCTTCCGCTGCGGCGGACCGGTCGAGATCGTCCGGCCGGGCGAGACCGGCCTGCTCGTCGAGCCGTACGACACCGGGGCGATGGCGGCGGCCATCGTGCGCCTGCTCTCCGACCGGGCC
>JAWODX010000226.1:0-7201 GCA_046483085.1 Planctomycetota bacterium | reverse complement strand
CGGGACGGCGAGGTGATGTTCACCAGTCGAGCGGCCAACGACGCGGTCATCTCGCGCGGCGCCCTGTCCCGGATCGTGCCCGTCGACCTGCTGATTGACGGCGAAAAGGTCACCACCTATAATGGCGACGGGTTCATCGTTTCCACTCCTCTGGGCTCGACGGCCCACTCGCTCTCGGCGGGCGGGCCCATCGTGGAGCCGGAGATCGCGGCGATGATCCTGACGCCCATCTGCCCCCACACCCTGTCGAATCGCCCGCTGGTGGTGCCGGGGCATCGTCGGATCGAACTGGTCATCGGCGACGGCTGCCAGGGAATGGCGCTCACGGTGGACGGGCAGGTGTTCCAGACGCTCGAGGCCGGCGACGTGGTCTCGGTGACGCCGGCGGAGCAGTCGCTCCGCCTGGTGCGGACCGCCGGCTACAGCTTTTTCCGAACCATCCGCGACAAGCTGGGCTGGAGCGGCCACCTGGGATGACGCAACAGGGAACGGGGAGACGGACAGGAGACCCGATGTTCAAGGTCAAGATCGAGCGCGATCTCTGCAAGAGCTGCGGGCTGTGCATCGAGTACTGCCCGCGCGACTTGCTCGAACTGGACGACGAGCTGAACGTCCGCGGCGTGAAGCCGGCCGTCTTCCAGGGCGAGCCCGACCGTTGCATCGGATGCGGCAACTGTGCCGTCATGTGCCCCGACGCGGCCATCGAGATCGAAGAAGTGCCCGACGAAGAATGAACTCGAAGCGAAGAAGAGGGTGGCTGATCGCCTGCGCCGTCCTGTTGATCGGCGGTCTGGTCATCTTCCTTGCGGTTCAGCAGTGGTTCGCCGACAACCCGAGGAAGGGCACGAGCCGCAGCGTCACCCTGGGGCACGTCTTGCGGGGCCGGCCGGCGCCGGCCGGCCCCTCCCACGAGTTCAACTGGATGACCCTGGTCGTCCTGCTGATGGCGCTGGTCGGCCTGGGCGCGGTGATCGCGGTGATGGCCATCGCCCTGGTGCGCCTGTTGCCGCAGGCGCTGAACGCGCCCGAGACGCCGCCCGCGCGGCCGCCGGAGCGACCGCTCCCTGACGAGTGAACCCATGTCCATCGCCGTGGTCGGAGACATCCACTCGAACCTGGCCGCCCTCGAGGCCGTGCTCGGGAAGATCGACGAGCTCGGCCTGAAACGGATCCTGTTCGTGGGCGACCTGGTGGGCTACAACGCGTCGCCCGCCGAGTGCATCGCCCTGTTTCGCGAGCGGAACTGCGTCGCCATCTCCGGCAACCACGACCGCTACGTCACCGGCCAGGAGATGCGCGACGTCCGCGAGACGACCGTCCAGGCCGTCGAATACACCCGGGACGCCATCGGCCAGGACGGGATCGACTTCCTCAGCGAACTGCCCGAGCAGCGGACGATCGACGACCGGTACATGATCGTGCACGGCTCGATCCTCGATCCCGACGAGTACATGCTCTCGCCCGACGTGATCATCAAGAATCTCAAGGAGCTTCAGGACAGCTACGGCGGCATCGACGTCTGCTTCTTCGGCCACAGTCACTATCCCGCCGTGATCGGCAACGGCAAGGTCGATATGAAGTTCGGCGAGACCCGCAACGTCAAGCTCAATCCGATGAAGCAGTACATGCTCAATCCGGGCAGCGTCGGGCAGCCGCGCGACGGCGTCAAGCACGCAGCGTTCGGCGTGTTCGATCCCAAGGCCTATGCGTTCACCGTGCATCGCGTGCCGTACGACGTCCAGGATTCGCACGACCGGGTTCTGGAGGCCGGCCTGGGCCGGAAGCTCGCCGAGCGGCTGCTCATCGGCCGCTGATTGACCTCCCCGAACCAGATCAATCGGGACCGTGGGACGGCATCGCTGTCCCCACCGTGGTGGCCCTGTGATTCAGACAGTCTTGCCAGCGGTGGACGAAGCCGTTCGACCAGGACACGATGCGGAAGTTCTTCCGGGACACGCCCGCCGAGGCCCTGGTGGACTGGTTCAACACCGGATGCGTGGAGCTCTGTCGGGGCAGGAGGCATTCGACGACGACGGGCTGTTCATCCTCGATTCGAGCTGGCTGTTTCTGGCGGAGAACGAGCGCCGGGAGAACGCCCGGCACCTGCGGTTCGGGCCGGAAGCTCGTCGATCAGTTCCTGGCGGCCCACGGCCCCGGTATGATGAAGGTGCCGGTCTATGACCGGGGGTTCCTCGACGGGGCGTGGGTGACCGATCTGAAGCGGCGAGGGATCGACAGCATCTTCCCGTTCAAGTCGAACATGACCGCCTTACCGGGAGGCGAAGCGGACCGCGAACCGGCTCCGGATCGTGTCCCCGGACGAGCGGATCGTCCCGTTTACCGCAACCGTAATATCTTGGCGCACCTACCGCCGGGGGTCGGCGATCGTGCTGGAAATCGCGCCGACGGCCCGTATAATGACGCCACGTGGAGCCGGCGCGGAGAGTGTGTGTTGGGGATTGTCGGAACGGGCATCGACATCGTCGAGGTGGCGCGGATCGAGGCTGTGCTCGAGCGGCACGGCCGGCGGTTCCTCCGTCGGGTCTTCACCGAGCGCGAGATCGAATACGCGAACTCGGGCGGCGCCCCGGCCGAGCACCTGGCCGGCCGGTTCGCCGTCAAGGAGGCCGTGTTCAAGGCGTTGGGGACCGGGTGGGCCGGCCGCATCCACTGGCGGGACGTCGAGGTCCGGTCGCTCCCGACCGGGCAACCGGAGGTGCGGCTCTCCGGCGGGGCCTGCGGCCGCGCCGAGGAACAGGGCATCGGGCGCATTCACGTCTCCATCTCGCATACGGGCACGCACGCGGTCGCACACGCAATCGCGGAGGCAAGGTGCGGATGATCTCGTCCATCAAGAAACTGTCTCAAAAGGTGGGGCGGACATTCCTGCGCGCCATCTGGCAGGCAAGAACGCCTGCCCCACCGACTATGGAGATAGTCTGTAAGCGGGCCGCGCTGAGGGTGCTCGCCGCGGCCGCCGTTCTGGCGAGCGCCCCGCCCGGCCGCGCCCAGGTGTTGCCGACGCGCTACCGCAAGCCCGTGGCGGTGGCCACCGCCGATCATCTCTACCTCTTTGTCCAGACCGTCAAGGCGCAGAAACAGACGATCACCTGCCGCCGTAGGGAGGGAGATCGGTGGGTCACCGTGGCCGAGCTGCACGGAGACTACACCGCCATCATCTGGCACGACGGCCACTTCTATATGTTCCTCGAGCGGCGGGTCGTCAAGCTCGAGGACGAGACGTGGCGGAAGGTCGGCGAGGCCGAGTGGCCGTACAACTGGACGGCCGGCGCAGCGGCCGTGCGGGACGGATCGCTGACCGCGTTCTGCGTCGATCACGACGGCGGCCTGCTGCGCGCGTATGCCCCGCTGGCCGACCCGGGGAAGACGGACGGCCTTCTGGCGGCGGACTGGAGGCGCGAGCCGCTGTACGAGCCGGGGGCCGGCGCCCCGGGCCGCGTCGGCGTCCGGGCACTGCCCGTGGGCGATGCGTGCTGGGTGTTCTGGGCCGTGGAGCGGCGGCCGGGCGGGGCCCAGGTGCTGCAGGCCGCGAGGCTGACGCGGGACGGTTTGGGCGAGTGGGACAAGGTGGCGGTCTCCGACGGCCGGCTGGGCTTCGCCGTGGCCGAACACGGCGGGCGGGCGCTCGTGATTTTTGGCACGCTGCCTGCCCGCCTTCGCAATGACAGGCGTCTCGCGTATCGTCGGCGCGGCGACGACAAATGGCCGCCGTTCGTCTCGGTGGAGCCGGTGACGAACACGCCGCTGGAACGCACGGTCGATCTCGCCGCGGCCTCCTTTGAAGGCTCCGTCTACCTGTTCCTGGGCGTCGAGTTGCTGGGCACGGAGGGCCGGATCCTTGTCTCCCGGTTCGACGGGGAGCGCTGGACGGAGCCGGTGTCGGTCGTGTCGGCTCCAGGGGTGGACTGGGTGGTGCAGAACGTGTCGCTGATCGCGGCGGTGCTGGTGGCCTGCCTGGTCTTGTTCGCGGTGTCGCTGGTCCGCAGTTGGTCGCGCCCGCATCGGGCCGAGATCGCCGGCCTGGAGTACCGGCTTGCCTCGTGGTGGCGGCGGGCGGCGGCGTACCTGATCGATCTCCTGGTGATCGCGGCCGTGCTCCTCGCCCTGCACGCCTACGCGGGCCTGTCGGTGCCGGCCGAGTTGCTTGCCGCGTTCTTTGTGATCGAACTGCTGTACTTCTCCGTGTTCGAGGCCCGTGCGGGGCGGACGTTCGGCAAGCGGGTGCTGGGGCTGATTGTGATCAGCCGCAACGGCGGCTATCCGAGCGGGCCGGAGGCGCTGCTGCGCAATCTGGTGCGCGCCGCGGACACCTGGCCGGCCACCGCCATTGTCGGCTCGACGTGCATCCTGAACTCCCGCGGTTCACAGCGACTGGGGGACATGCTGGCAGGAACATACGTTGTCCGAGAGCAGGGCGAATAAACGACAGGGCGGCCTGGCCCTGCTCGCTCTGGGCGGGCTGGGCTCGGCCGCGCTGCTGATCCTGGCCTTTCCGCCGACCGAGGCCGGCGCCCTGGCCTGGGTCGCGCTCGTGCCGCTGCTGGTGGCGCTTCGCGCCCGGCCGGGCAAGTCGGGCTGGCTGGTTCTGTGGCTGGCCGGGTTCGGGTTCGGGACGGGCGGGTTCTTCTGGGCGCGGCACGTCGTCTGGTACGTCCCCGCGCCGCTCGGCCTGTACGTCTCGTTCTACTTCCTCCTCTTCTGCGCCGCGGTCCGCTGGCTGGGGTTCGAGAAAGGGTTCCCGTTCGCCGTCGCGGCGCCGCTGACGTGGACGGCGCTCGAGGTGATCCGGAGCGTGTTCCTGACCGGGCTGCCGTGGCTCTTTCTCGCACACACACAGTACAAGGCGCTCCCGGTCGTGCAGATGGCGGAGCTGACGGGGGCGGCCGGCGTCACGTTCCTGCTGGCCGCGGTGAACGGGCTGCTGGCGGACGTCATCCTGCGGTTCCCGAAGGGCAGGGCGCCGACCCGCCGGCTGCCGGCGCTGGCGGCCGGCGCCGGCGTCGTCCTGCTGGCCGCCGGCGCTCTCTGGTACGGGTTCGCCCGGCTGCGCAGCGTCGAGGTGGCCGAGGGCCCCCGCGTGGCGGCCGTTCAGGGGAACATCCCCCAGAGCGTGAAGAAGGAGTGGACCGAGGAGAGCGTGGAGGCGATGTTCGAGACGTACCTCGAGCTGACCCGCCGGGCGCTGGCCCACGATCCGCCGCCGGACCTGATCCTCTGGCCGGAGACCATGGCGCCGCCGGGGGTGTTCGACCGGCGGCTCCAGGAGCTCCGCGGGGACTGGCTGCGCCGACACACCGCGACGCGGCGGACCGAGCGCTGGCGAGCCATTCGCGAGGACTACCGGAAACACGAACGGCGGCTGGCCCGGTTGCGCCGGCTGCAGGAGCGGGCGACGCTGGTGATCAGCGCGAACAGTTGCCCCGACCCGGCGAACCCCGACGCCTGCCACAACAGCGCCTTCCTGCTGCCGGAGGGCGAGGGGAGGGGACCGGAGCGTCGATACGACAAGATCCACCTCGTGCCGTTCGGGGAATACGTGCCGCTCCGCTGGCTCCTCGGCTGGGCGATCGGGCCGCTCGTGCCGTACGACCTGAGCCCGGGCGACGAACACCGCGTGTTCGAGATCGACGGCTGGACGTTCGCCCCGACGATCTGTTTCGAGGATGCGTTCCCCGGGCTGGTGGCCGATTTCGCGCGGGAGCACGGGCGGGTGGACTGCATCGTCAACCTGACCAACGAGGGCTGGTTCAAGGACGGGGCGGAGCTCGACCAGCATCTGGCGATCGCCGTCTTCCGCGCGGTCGAATGTCGTGCCGGCTTCATCCGGGCGGCGAACACCGGCATCTCGGCATTCATCGAGCCGACCGGCCGGATCCGCAAGCGCCTCGTGGTCGACGGCCGGGACCGCGAGGTGGCGGGCGTGCTCCACGGCGTGGCGACGACCAGCAGGGGCGGGTCCGCCTACCTGGCGGCCGGCGAGTGGTTCGGCACGATCTGCACGGTCGCCTGGTTTTTCTGCCTGGTGGCGGCCGGCTTCGGGCGTATAAGAAACTGTCTCAATATTCGGTGGGGCAGGCATTCTTGCCTGCCAGGCGGCGGACAGGAATGTCCGCCCCACCTTTTGAGATAGATACTAAGAGATGGGGTGCGGCGGCTGCCGGGCAAGGCCGGAGCAATCGGTGCGGCGGCGATTGCGCTTGTCGCGGCCGGTCCGACGGTCTATAATTGAGCGTCGAAATCGAGCGAGTTCCTGGCTTCGAGCGGGCGTTTTGTGCTTGACAAGGGGATAGCTCGGCCATATTATCGCTGCATCATTGGTGCCGACCGAGTTCGTCCGGCGGCACGGGCGTCGTGATCTGGGGCAGGAGGGTATCATGAACACGCTGACGAAGATCTTTGTGGTGGTCAACCTTGTCTTGAGCGTCGCGTTCGTGGCGGTCGCCGCGACCGTCCTGTCGCAGCGGGCTCACTGGCGGCAGAAGTACAACGACACGAAGGCCACGCTGGAGGCCGACGTCAGCGATTTGCAGGGCAAGAACGAGCAGCTCGAGAAGAAGGTCCGCGCGACCATCAAGTCGCAGCAGGAAGCGGAGGGAGACGCGGAGGTGGTCCGCCAGCGGCTGGAGAGCGAGCAGGACAAGACGCAGGAGCTGGCGAAGGACAAGAAGCAACTGCAGCTCGACAAGGAGAACGCCAATCGGCGGGCCCGAGAGAACAAGACGGCGCTGGAGGGGTGCCGCAAGAACCTGGAGACTGCGCGGGGCGAGATCCGCGCGAAGGAAAAGGCAATCGCGGAGCAGAAGGAGAAAGTCCGCCAGCGCGAGAACGCGAATCACCAGCTCCTCGTCCGCATCGGCCAGTTCAAACTCACGCAGCAGGGGCTGCGGGACCAGATCGCGGACCTGACAGAGGACGTCAAGCGTTTTCAGCGGTATCGGGAATTCGTCCGGCTGCACTTTCCCGAAGCCGACCGGGCCGCGCTGGGGACCGCGGGCGGGGCCGAGATCCCCGTGAGGATCCACGCCACGGTGGGCGACGTCGACATGAAGAACAAGCTCGTCGTCCTCACCGTCGGCTCGAAGACCGACCCGGCGGTGCGAGAGGGATACACGTTCCTCATCCACCGGTCGGGCACCGAGCGCGCACCTGAGCACCCGGCCCAGGTGACCCCGGGCAAGCC
>JAWODX010000208.1:0-3289 GCA_046483085.1 Planctomycetota bacterium | reverse complement strand
CGCCATCATGTCGCCCGTCCCCAGCCGATAGTCGACCGCCCACAGCGAGCTCGACACGTCCTCGCGCGTGGCGTAACAGCGGCCGCGTCGGAGCGCCTCGAGCACCCCCCGCTCGGTGCGTGCGCGCACCCAGGCGACGCAGAGCGCGTCGCGGATGCCGTCGGGGGGGGTGTGGGCGTCGTAGTCGCACTCCGAGATCCCCCAGACCGGCCGGCGCCGGCGCCCCGAGCAGTACTCGAGCAGCGCCTCGTCCCACTCCCCGCCGGGCCGGGCCGGTCGAATACCCGCATTGAACACCGCGAACCCGTGATAGCCCTGCGTCCGGGTCAGCACCTCCGGGTACGGCCGCACCTCCACGGTCACCCCGGTCGAGTCCTTGAGCCGGTGCGGGAGCGACCCGGCCCGGGCGCTCGGGTGCGCCCAGAAGGCCAGGGCTCCCTGGTCGGCGGCATACCGCGCGACGATGTCCGGCGGATAGCGCCGCGGTGGGGCATACGGCGATACCTCCTGCGGCAGGAACGGTGCGGAATCGATTATCGCGAGGAGGGACACGGCGACGATGAGCCCGCCCCACAGGCGCGCCCGCTTCCGCTCGCTTCGCCACACCCGCACGCCCAGAACGACCAGCGCGACGAACACGACGTTGAGCAGGACCGTCCACGAAAACCGCCGCCGACCGAATCCGCCCGCCGTCGCCGGGACCCCCGCCAGAGCATCCGCCGTGTCCAGGCCGGTCAGCGTCATGTGCTCGTAGGCGTGGCTCAGGCGCAGGCCGCGCAGCGGGTTCCCCCGCCAGCGGTAATAGGGCATGCACTCGACACCGGGCACGATCAGCACCCCGGTCTGCTCCTCCGCCTTCTTGATCGCGGCCAGGTACCGATCCGCCCCGTAGGAGGCCACCGAGCCCTGCTCCACGGTTACCTGGAGCAGGCGGCTCCACGGCGTCAGCCCCCAGGCGACGCGCCCGCGCGCCCGGTCGGCGAGCACGAGGACGTCCACCCCCTGCTCCTTCGCGATCCGGGCGATCTGTTCGATCGGCTGCGGCGGCTCGGCCTCGGTCCGCTTGAAGGGGATCCCGGCGAACCGGTACACGCGCCGGCCGTGGCTCACGCGGGTGTCCACGTGGACGGCGACGTTGACGGGGAATCGCTCGGCCGCGTGAGCCGCGAAACACAGGCGGGACGCGACGGCACAACAGACCAGGATGCAAATGCGCAGGCGGGCGAACCGCTCCATCAATTCAGCACCTCGTTGTATGTCTCCCGCCTCCGGGCCGGGAGATCTGCTCATAGATGTCGGCGAAATGGGCGACGATCAGCTCGATGTCGAATCGCTTCGAGCGCTTGCGGCCCGCCGCGGCCAGCCGCTCGCGTTCGACCGGGCTGAGTGCCAGGCGGACCACCGCCCGGGCGACCCCGTCGGCCGCGGTGACCACCGCGGAATCCGGGAACGACGCGCCCCGCGGCCCGGTGGCCGGGGCGGGTCTCGGCTCGCCGATCGGCACCAGCACGCCGCTCTCACCCCGCTCCAGGAGCTCCGGCAGGCCGCCCACGGCCGGCGCCACCACCGGGACGCCGCAGGCGAGCGCCTCGACGGCGGCCAGGCCCAGGCCTTCGTTGCGCGAGGTGACCAGGAACACGTCGCAGGCGTTGAGCACGGCCTCGAGATCGTCGCGGTGGCCGAGGAACCGGCAGCGCTCGGCGACGCCGAGCTCGGCGGCGCGGGCCTCGGCGGTCTCTCCCAGCGGCCCGTCGCCCGCGACGAGGAACGCCGCCTCGGGCACTTCGGCCGCGATCCGCGGGGCCGCCTCGACGAAGATGTCCGGGCCTTTCACCTCGCTCAGGCGGCCGGCCCAGCCGACGACGAACGCATCGCCCACCCCCAGCTCGGCCCGGACCCGCTCGCGCAGCTCGTCGTCGGGCCGATACCGGCGAAGGTCGGCGCCGGACGGCACCGTCTCGTACTGCCACCGGCGCCCGATCGCCCGGGCCAGGTGCTCCTCGCGCGACGTGTCGGTCAGCACGGCGACCCGCCGCGCCAGCGGCGCCAGCACCCGCTCGGCCGCGACGACGAGCCCCGTCCCCAGCCGGCCGTAGTAGCCGTAGAAGAGGTGGCCGTGGGGCGAGTGGACGACGGGGACGCCGGCCAGCCGGGCGGCCATCCGCCCCAGCGCCCCCGCCTTCGACGTGTGCGTGTGCACCACGTCCGGCCGCTGCCGGCCGAGGTACGTGCGGATCGCCGCCAGCGCCCGCGCGTCCCGCCACGGGCGGACCTCGCGACCGAGGTGCGGGCAGACGGCGACCGTGATGTCGAGGCGCCGGGCGAGCGACGCCGGCTCCTCCACCGGCCGCCCGCTCGGCCCGGTGACGAGGACAAGCTCGAAGCGGTCCCGATCGAGCCGCTCGCACAGCGAGACCGCCATGTCCGCCGAGCCGCCCCGGTCGAGCCGGGTGATGACCTGCGCCACCACGAGCCGTTTCCGCGGCTGCCCGGTCATGCGTCTCCCTCCCGGCCGACGGTTGCGCGGACGGCTTCGGTGACCTGCTCCAGCTTCCACATGGGGACGAGCGGATGGCAGGGGATCAGGAGCAGCCGGTCCGCCAGCTCCTCCGCCCGGGGGCAGTCGCCGCCCCCGTCGAGGCCGTACGCCTGGTAGACGGTCGTGCTGTAGAGCGTGGTGCACTCGACGCCGATCTCGAGGCCGGCCGCGATGCATCGGTCGCGGAGCCCGGCCGGGACGAGCACCGGGCAGTGGTTGAAGACCGGGCGGGCGTCCGGCGGGACCGCCGGCAGTACGATCCCGTCGGCGTCGGCGAGGATCTCGCGCGCCCGCCCGGCCCGCTCGTTTCGGGCGCCGATGAACGCGCCCATCCGTTCGAGCAGCGACCGCACGATCCCCGCCTGCTGCGCCGTGTAGGCGTGCAGCTCGAACTCCTCGTGCGGCGTCGTGTCCTTGAACCGCTCGAGCCGCCGATGGAGCATGCCGTAGACCCGCGGGCGGACGACCCACGCCAGCGCGACGGCCTTCGCCAGGATGGCCACCCGTTCGCGGACGGTGACGCGCGGGAGCGTCCCCGCCTCGGCCTCGATCGCCCCGGCGAGGTCGGGATCCCTCGTGGCCCACGCCCCGCCGGTCACCGACGTGATCTGCTTGCCTCGATGGAAGCTGTAGAATCCGGCGTCGCCGATCGTCCCGGCCGGCCGCCCGCCGAGCGCCGCGCCGAACGCAGACGCCGCGTCCTCGATCAGCGCCGCCCCCGCGGCGCGGCAGGTCTGCCCGAGCACGTCG
>JAWODX010000171.1:0-5511 GCA_046483085.1 Planctomycetota bacterium | reverse complement strand
GACCAGGCCGAGCGTGTTCCACAAGCCGGACCGCGCCCACCGGGTCCTCGACTCGCGCGGGTTGACGGTCAACGAGAACGGCGCGAGCGCGGCGCGATGGACCTCCAGGGCCAGGACGTTGGTCCCCCGCCGCAGGGGCTCCGCCGGGAGCTCGAGGTCGTCGATCCTCCGGACCCGGAGTTCGGCGCGTCGCAGCCGTTCCAGCGCCTCCTTGTCCTTCCACCTCCCGGGCTTGCGAGCGTGCCAGAGGATCTTGCTGCTGATGGCCGCCCCGGCCGGGTCCACATACGCTTCCTTCGGGTAGTCATCGGCGAGCGTGCCCGGTTCGACCTTCCCCTGTGGCAGGTGCCGGCGGGCGACTTCCAGGCCGTTCAGGTAGACGACAGCTCCCCCGCGGAACTCGGCGGAGAGCCGGAGCCACTCGACCCGGCGGGGGTCGGTGACTTCGAACTTGCCGCGCACGGCGAGCAGGGCCAGCGACAGCGGCTGGGAGCAGGACCCCCAGCGGCAGTAGTGGGGCCGCGCCCGCTGCTCCCACGCGTACGCGCCCCCGCCGAAGAAGGGGCCGGGGTCCCGCCACCAGGATGAGTCGTCGAACCCCGGCTTCATCCAGTCCGGGGGCGGGAGCGGAGTCCGCGGGCCGTCGGGCGGGAGGACCGCGCGGCGTGCCCGTCCGTACGGTCGCGAGCCCCGGGCGCGCTCGAGGCGCTCGGACTCACCCTTCCCGGTGAAGCGGGGCCCGGCCTCGTCCTGGGTTCCGAACAGCGTGGGCCGGAGTGTCACGTGCACGCGCCAGTAGCTGCGCGTGTCGAGGATCACCTTACCGCCCCGGTCTTTGTCCGGCCGTACCCACGGCGCCTGGCCGGCCGCCGAACTCGCGCACAGGGCCGCCGCGCTCAGCAGCAGGCCCACGAACCGAACTGTGAGCGGCGACGGGCCGTGGAAGGAAGAGCCGGAAGCCCTGTTCATTCGCAGATCCCCTCCTCGGACAGTCGGTTCCGGGACCATATGATGAGGTCGCCGTTGATTCTCTGCTCGATGAGCGCTGTCCCCATGTTGCCGCGCTGGACGCGTCCGTCAAGGGGGATTCCCATCAGCGCCTCGCGGAACGGTGCTCCGCTGACCGCGCCGCCGACGACGAGGCCGGCGACCCGGCGCCCTTCGGGCGAGGCAGACCGGGAGTCGGTCGCTGTTGGCGTTCATCGATCTCCGTCAGGCACGTCTTCGAGCGCCACGGCGGCCTCCTCGTGGTACCCGAGCTTGACGCTGAGCAGCCGGGCGTTGCCGGGGTCGGCGATGAACAGGCGCCGGTCGCTGTGGGTGGCGATGTAGGCGCCGTGGAACAGGGCGACCTCGTCGCCGCCGATGGAGCGCGGGCTGGGCGGACCACCCCGCTTGACCAGCGGCATCCCGTCGTCCACGTTCCCGTATCGGCCGACACGGAGGATCAGGTTGCCGGCGGAGTCGAGCACGGCGACGCTGTAGCGGTCCTGCTCGGGGGCGAAGGACCGGCCGAAGTAGTCGAGGTCGAACCGGGAATTCCAGCAGGCGCAGCCCACGCCACGGTTCTTGCCGAAGTGGCCCAGTCCGCCGTACATCCAGTCCGCCCCTTCCACCCAGGCGTCTCCCTGGGGGGCGCTCCGGAGGTCGACCGGGCGGTCGGGACGCAAACCGGCGGACAGCGGGACGGGCGTGCGGCCCCGGCTCAGGATGCGGCCCTTGCCCGGAGCGAACCGCATCAGTGTGCCGGTCATGTCGTTGAAATGCCGTGTGCCGTCGTACACCCGTGTGGCGCCGGAGAGCACGTACAGGTTCTCGCGGCTGTCGATGCCGATGCCGTACACATCGGGCAGCCCCCGGATGGCGTCCTCGTGAAGCAGTCGGCCGTGCCGGTCCCAGACGTGCACCATCGCGCGCTTCCCGCCCACGACACGCCCGGGGTATAGCTGCGGGACATAGCCAGCGGTCTCATGCACGCTCTCCTCCGAGGGTCTGCTGCCGACATGCCCCCGGACCTGCTGATAGGTCGCCACCGCCAGATGACCTTGTGGGGAGACGTGCATGCCGGCCATCTGCCAGCGGCTGCTCGGAAAGATGGGCAGGGCGGAGATGGCGGAGAGGCCCTGCGCGCGTTGTTCTCCGTAATCCCAGGGCACCTCGCGCCAGTTGGCAGTGGACTGGTAGCGGACCACGTCCGATTCCTTCATCAGGTACACACGCCCGGCGAGATCGAAGGTTATGTTCGTGGCCTTGAACGGCAATTCGATCCTTCGTGTGCGGCCGGTATCGGGATTGATCCGCGTGACGTGCGAGACGTCGGGATAGCCGATGCCCCGCCAGTTCATGACGTGCAGGTTGCCCGTGGCGGGATTTACGGCCAGAACCTGCCGGATCGCGCCCACACCGCTGTCGGCGAACCGGTCGTCGGCGAGGTCTTGCGCGAAATCGCGAATCTCCTCGAGCCGGTCGTCGTGAACGCGGAACAGGCGAATGCCCGCTCCCGGCCGGTCGCGCGGGACATTCACGCCCCCGGAATCCAGCCACAGGGTCGGCGGGTCGGTATGGAAGTCCAGTTCGGCCGCGTAGTTCGGACCTGGCCCGCCGTAGTAGAAAGATCGGATTTCCGCCGGGTAGCCATGCAGCGGAATTTGCCAGGTTCCTTTGGGGCTCGGGTCGTCGAAGGAACCGAGCCGACGCAGTTCGGGCGGAATGCGCAAAGGCGGCTTGTGAGCTTTACTCCGCGCTTCGATTTCGCGAGCCAACGGGTCGTTGGCCCATGCCCAGGAAAACACCCAGATGCCGCCATTGCGCGGATGGATGCGAACAAGGGCCGGCTTGAAGGTCGGAATGTTCTTGAGATGCTTGCCGTCCGGGTTGAAGACCTGGATGCGGTCGTTGTTGTGGTCGGCCACATACACGCGCCCCTGGGCGTCGGTCGCCACGCCCAGCGCCAAGCTGAACTCGCCGTCGGCCGAGCCGGATTTCTTCTGATCCATGCTGCCCGCGAACACTTCCGCCGGTTCCTTTCCGTCGTAGCGCAGGCGGGCGACGCCATGCAGTCCGTTATAGTTCCATGATTTGTACCAGTAGTACTTCGAAAGATAGAGCCAGTTTCCGTCCGGACTGAAGGCCACGCTGCGCGGACCGATCTCGTGCTTGCCCCCGCGGAAACTGTGCAATTTGCGCAGGTTGGCCGGGAAGCTCGTGCGCGGCCCGTACACGGGCGCGCCCGCCCCGCCGCCGTCCGCGCCCAGCCGGTTCAGGGAGCGGAAAGCCACGGCCAGCCGGTTGCCGTGGACGGCCATACCGGTCGCCGCCTTGCCTCCCTGTCCGAAATGGGCCGGCGCCTTCGACACGACCGACTCGAACGTCCGGGATTCGGGCTTGTAGGTGACGGGCGCCGCGCTGTTCCCCGAAACGAGCATCGTGGTCTGCAGGAAATTGGGCTTCAGGGCCAGCGTCTTGCCATCCTGCGGAAACGTGTGGCGGTGCAAACCGGGCACGTCGGCGATCTTGTCGGCCGGAAACGGATGCACTGTGCGAACGTACTCGCCGTCGTGGTCGAACAGGCGGATGTGCTCCAGTGTGCTGTCCGAATCGTTGACATAAACGCCGTCAGCACCGGCAACGATCAGCGGGGGGCGGGATCGGCGGCGCGGCGTCCAGTAGAGCGTGCGCTCGAAGCGCGGCCGGAGGCCGAGCGACACCCGGACGGTGCATGCGTCCTTGTGATCCACGTACTCCCCGGCGTCGTCCTTCCCGTCCCAGACGACCGTCTGGGCGAGCGAGTTCTTCTGGAAGGGCTCGGGCGCGTTCTTCCCCAGCACGCCGCTGGCGAGGTGGCGGAGGATCTGTCCGTTCGCGTCCTCGATCGCCACGGTCGCGTCGCAGAACGCCCGCGCCTTGAACCGGATCGTGATCCGGTCGCCGTCGCGGGTGCCCGCCGGCTTCTGTGCGAACTCGAACGGCCCGCGGCGCTTGATCTTGAACTCGTCGAGATCGGCGGCGAGAAGCGAATGCGCGACGAGAACGAAGAGAAGGGCCGTGCCGAGGCGGGCCGCCCGCGCAAAAAGACCGGCCGGGCCGCGCCGAGTCTTCGCATCTATCTCAGAAGGTGGGGCGGACATTCCTGTCCGCCGCCTGGCAGGCAAGAATGCCTGCCCCACCGAGGATTGAGACAATCTCTTCGTGTCGCACACTCGCCTGCTGGTCCTCATTTCTTCAACGCCTCCTGGAGGCTGACGATCTCGACGGCGACCCGGTGGCGCCAGCGGCCGAGCCGGGCGTTGATCCCGCCGGTGTACGCCTCGCCGACGTCCGTCCCGTCGCCCATCCCCTTCGCCGGCCATTCGGGGATCGAGCGCCGGATCCGCGCGAGCAGGCGCGTCGCGGCACCGACGGCCGCGCCCGCCTTCTTCGCCTTCGCGATCCGGCCCTCCAGCAATTCGACGTACTTGTAGTCGACGATGCCCATGGCCACCTGCTCATACCCGACCGACGAGACGACGCCGTCCGGCGCCGGCCAGGCGACCGCCCAGTGGTAGCCGAGGAACGGGTTATAGCTCGTGTCGCCCCACTGGTAGTGCCACTGCCACCGGCCGAGCGCCTGCGCCTTCCACACGTAGAACCCGTACGAGAGGCGGTCGACGCCCGCGTTGTACAGCCAGAGTTCGGGCTTCCCCGGGCGGCGTGCCCGCTCGATCATCTTCCTCGAGGCCGGCCAGGGGTGCGTCTGGATCACGTCCATCTCGGCCACCATCGGGGTATAGTCGACGCCGTGGTTCGTGTCGCCCATGGGGGTGATCGTGGTGCGCACGCCGGGCACCTCGCCGTAGAGCTTCAGGTAGCGCATCGTGTCGCGGAAGTTGCGGTTCCACGGATTGAGCGCCTGCTCGCGCGGCTCGTCGACGGGCCAGAAGATCGTCTTCACCCCTCGCTGCTTCAGCCACCGGTCGGTGGCGCCGATCGAGTTCTTGAGAACCGTGTTGAACCGCGGGGAGAACTCCTTGACCTTCATCCGCAGCAGCCGGTTCGCCATCCCCATCGTGCTCATCTGCGACACATAGTCGAGGCGGAAATCGTGCTTCTTCATCAGCCGGACGTACACCTCGAGACGGTCGAACCCGAGCTTGTAGCGGCTCGTCGCCCGGTCCACTTGGACCGCCCGCGGCTGCGGGATCTGGAGTGCGTTCAGGCCGTGCCGCCGCATGTCCGCGAGCTGCCGGTCCAGCGCCTCCTCGAAGGTGATCGGCGGGTCGTCGAACCGCGCGATGTAGCGCGCCTCCAGCGGCCCGGCGTAATAGAAGGCGAACGCGGCCCGTGACGAGCTCGGCAGGGTGAACGGATAGACGGTCAGCGCGAGCGGGACGGCCTGTGCCCGATCGCCGGCGGTCAGGGTGACGCGGCCCCTGTACGCGCCCGGCTCTGCGTCCCGGGGCACGTCGACGGTGATCCAGAGCTGGCGGGTGAAACCGCGGTAGAGCTTGCAGCGGGGGCGGATGAGCTGCGTCG
>JAWODX010000131.1:0-8625 GCA_046483085.1 Planctomycetota bacterium | reverse complement strand
GCGGCCGCCTGGCAGGCCAAACCACAATACCTTGACGCACCTGCGCGGGAGGCATTTGCCATGTCCAGTGTGATCAAGCTGGCGTGACTGTAGCCGGCCTCCATGAGGCCGGAGAAGGGCCGAGGTCATGGACCTCGGCTACAATTTGTGATCTCAGCAGGGGACATCGCAAATGCCTCGTGCGGCGGGCGCGGCCGGTGTTCTTGACACTCGTCGGCGGGCGGGCTATAATTCGCAGCGTGGAAGGAGCGGTGCGGTCCGACGAGTTTGACAACACGCGCGGGCGGCGGATCGGCGGCCCCGCCGCCGCTGCAGCGATGCGGAAGAGCCCGGCGGGCGCCCTGTCCGGGGCGTGGCGCAGTTTGGTAGCGCGTCTGCTTTGGGAGCAGAAGGTCAGCGGTTCAAATCCGCTCGCCCCGACCAGTGTCGGACGGTGGCTGCCGCCCGGAATCATGCCATCGCACGGTGGATGTAGCTCAGCCGGTTAGAGCGCCAGATTGTGGTTCTGGAGGCCGAGGGTTCGAATCCCTTCATCCACCCCAGGGACAAAGGGGAAGGCGGAGGTGCAGCAGCGCCAGGGACCGCAGATTTCGCAGATTGCATAGCGAAAGAGGATGGCCGCGGAACGCAACCCGGCGGACGGGCGCGGCGCCGGCTCTGTCAGCGTCTGGCACGGGAGCCCTCGGCAGGATCGAGGACGGCGACCGTGTTGCGGCCGCGGCTCTTCGCCTGATAGAGCGCCTCGTCGGCGGCCCGAAAAAGGGCGTCCCGCGTGACGCCCGGCTCGTAGGCGGTGGTGCCGATGCTGACGGTCGGGACCGGCCGGGGGAGTTCTTGGACGGCGGCGCAGATCTTCTCGGCCATAACCGCGCCGTTCTCCCCGCCGGTGTCGATCAGGAGCACGCAGAACTCGTCGCCGCCGTGGCGGGCGACGAAATCCGTCTTGCGGACCGCGCCCGCGATGGCCCGGGCGCAGGCGCGGAGCACCGCGTCGCCCACCTGGTGCCCGTGTTCGTCGTTGACCGCCTTGAACCCGTCGATGTCGATCAGGAGCAGTGCGAACGGGTGCCCGGTGCGTTCCGACCGGGCCAGCTCGTCGTCGAGCTTCGCCATCAGGTGGCGGCGGTTGGCCAGCGAGGTGAGCTCGTCGGTGACGCTGAGCCGGGCGAGCCGCCGCATCATGTTGTCGCGCTCCCGCTGCAGCGCCTGCTTCTCGAACACGGTCCGCAGCGCGCGGTCGAGCAGTTCGGGCGAGAGGTTGTCCTTGACGAGGTAGTCGGCGGCGCCCGACCGCATGGTCTCGGCGGCCTTTTCCTCGTCGCCCGACCCGGTCACGATGACGACGGGCGGGCAGTCGGGGAGGCTGGAGGCGGACCGCAGCAGGTCGAGACCCGAGGCGCCGCCGAGATTCAGGTCGACGCAGACGCAGTCGAACCGCCGGCCGCCCAGCGCGGCGAGCGCCCGCTCGGCGTCGGTCACGTGGACGAGTTCGACCGAGTGGAACCGAACGCGGGAGAGGTGTCGTCGGAAGATCCGGGCGTCTTCCGGGTCGTCTTCGACCAGGAGCAGGCGCACGTGTTTGAGCGAGCTCATCGGTCCTCTCCGGTGTCGGGGATCTCTGCCAGGACGAGCCAGTAGCGGCCGATGGTGGTGACGGCCTGGATGAATTTGTGGAAGTCGACCGGCTTGGTGATGTATGTGTTCGCCCCGCGGTCGTAGCAGTCGGCGATGTCGGACTCCTGGTCGGACGTGGTGAGGATGACCACGGGGATGCGCTTGAGCCCGGGGGTCTCCTTGACGATGCGGAGCACCTCGCGCCCGTCGACGCGCGGCAGGTTCAGGTCGAGGAGGACGAGCCCGGGGCGCGCCGGGCCATCGTCTTTGTAGCGGCCGGTGCGCCGGAGGAATTCGAGCGCCTCCTCGCCGTCGCGCACGACGTGGAGCGGGTTGGCGATCTTCCCCCTCCGGAACGCCCGCCGGGTGATGGCCACGTCGTCGGGGTCGTCCTCGACGAGCAGGACGGGGATGAGGTCGTCTCGGTCTTCGCGGTTCACGCGGTCACTCCTTCCTTCTGCTCGGGCACCCTGTGGGCGGCCCGGAGCGAGAATCGGAACGTGCTGCCCTCGCCGGGCCGGGACTCGACCCAGATCCGACCGCCGTGGCGGCTGACGATCTTCTTGCACAGCGCCAGCCCCACGCCCGTCCCGTCGTACTCCTCCCGCCGGTGCAGCCGCTGGAACACCGCGAATATCTTGTCCTGGTAATCCTCCTCGATCCCGATCCCGTTGTCGCTGACCGAGAACACGATCTCTCCGTCCTCTCTCTCGGCGCCGATCCGCACGACGGGCCGGCGGTCGGGCGCCCGGAACTTGAGGGCGTTGCCGACGAGGTTCTGGAAGACCTGTTCGAGCTGGGTGGCGTCGGCGAGGACCCAGGGCAGGTCGGGCTCGACGTCGAGCGTCGCGTGGCAGTCGGTGATGCTCTCGCTGAGGGTGTCGGCGACACGGCCGACGACCTCGGCGGACTCGGTCGGCTCGGGCTCGGCGCCGCGGCTGTCGACCCGCGACAGGCGGAGCAGATGCTGAATGAGGTCCTTCATGCGGACGGTGGCGTCCTGCATGCGTCGGACGTGCTCGCGGCCCTTCTCGGGGAGGGCGTCGATGCAGTCCTCGAAGAGGAACTCGCCGAACGTGTGGATTTTCCGGAGCGGCTCCTGCAGGTCGTGGGAGACCGCGTAGGTGAAGTCCTGGAGGTCGCGGTTCGAGCGTTCGAGCTCGGCGGCGTATCGGGCGAGCACCTCCTGGGACCGGCGGCGCTCGGTGATGTCGGTGTGCAGGCCGACGAGGCCGATGATGCGGCCGCCCTCGTCCTTGAGCGGATACGCTCGCAGCGACACGTAGATCGTCTGCCCACCCTTGCCCCGCATTTCCACCTCGCCGACCCACGAGTCGCCGCGCATGATCGTGTCGAAGACCTCGCGGCCGACCTCTTCGTCGGCGTAGACGGTGGACGGCGGGCCGGCCTCGCCGTTCGCCTGTTCGACGGACATCCCGAAGAGCTCGGTGAACGCCTCGTTCTGGTAGTAGTGTCGGCCGTCGGGGGTGGCCATTCCGATGGCGTCGGCCGAGCTTTCGACGGCCTTTTCGAAGTGGCGCAGCCGTTTTTCGGCCCGCTTGCGCTTGGTAACATCGAGGATGAACCCGTCGAGGAACTGGGTTTCACCGTCGTCGCCCGCCACGGCCCGGCCTTTTTCGTAGACCCATCGCATGCCTCCGTCCCGGTGTACGACTCGATACTCGATCTCCCACGGCTCCCCTGCGTCGGCAGCTTCATTGACGGCCCGGTTGACGTACTCCGTATCGTCGCGATGAATCACGCTCTCGTAGGTCCGCACCGCGTTGTGGATGAAATCGCTCGCCGGGTACCCCGTCAGGGGGTCGACCTGAGAGCTCATATAGAGCATCGTCCAGTCGTGGTCGCGCTTGCAGCGGTACGTAATGCCCGGGATGTTTGCGACGAGCGACTGGTACTGGTCGCGGCTGCGCTTGAGCTCCCGGCTGGCTCGCCTGCGCTCGGTGATGTCGTACATCACGCCGAGCAGGAAGTCCCGCTCCCCGTCGGCATCCCGCATGACGTGTGCGACATCGCGCATCCAGACCGTGCGGCCGTCGGGCCGGACCATCCGGTACTCCTCATCGAGCGCGCGGCCCGTCTCCTGAGCGCGTCCCACCGCCTCGAGGATCCGGTCGCGGTCGTCCGGATGGAGCAGCTTCCGCCAGATTTCGGGGTCCTGGTCGTATTCCTCGGGCGTGACGCCGAGCACATCCTCAATCTGCGGGCTGACGTACAGGGTGGTGCTCGCCTGGTCGACGGCGGCGGTGTAGGTGACCGCGGGCAGTGATTCGACGAGGGTGCGATACCGCGCCTCCGCCCTCCGCAGCGTCTCCTCTGCCTGCTTGCGGTCGGTGATGTCGTAGTAGTGCTCGATCCGGCCCCCGGCGTGCGGCCCCCGGCGGATCGGCTGGCTCCAGTGTTCGAGCCACCGTTCTTCGCGGCCCTCGCCGGGCAGGACGTGACATTCGAAGGTCTCCACGTACGTGTTGTCTTTGTAGGCGGCAAGCACCTTTCGGGCGAATCGGTCGGGGTCTTCGAACCTGAACTTGATGCGGTCACGAATGAGCTGCCGCTTGTCGCGCCCGATGATCTGCTCCCGGTTGACACCGAAGTAGCGCTCCAGGGCGCGGTTCACCCACACCACCTCGAACTCGGAATCGAGGATGAACAGGCCGACGGCGGAGGTGTCGAGCACGTCGTCGGTCATCGAGCGATACCGTTCCTTGCTGCGTCGGAGCGCGTCCTCCGTCCGCTTTCGCCGCCCGATCTCCTTGTCTCTGGCCGCCAGGCTTGCCCGCAGCCAAGCGTTCAGCCGCATCACATAGACAGCCACCAGCAGGCCGGTGACACACAGGGCGAGACCGGCCGCGAACGTCTCGGCCTCATACGCAAAAATCGGGCGAAGGGGTCTGACCGACGCCGCCCGTTCGATCACCAGGTCCGCCGCGGGCGCAGGCTCGGCGCCGGCCGTCGACAGGAGCACGGCCAGGAGGAGCGCGGCGGGGGCCGCCCCGAATCGCGGGCTGAAAAATGTGTTCATCTCCGTCCCCTCGTGTCCGAGCGCAATTCGGCTACACGGTCTCCTCGCCGACGACCTGGAGCAGGTCGGCGTGGTTGTAGGGTTTTCCGAGCAGGACCTGGTCCGGTCTCCGCTCGACGGTTCGGGTGATCAGCGAGCTGAGAAAGACCACGGGGATCTCGGCCGTGGCGGGGTGGTCGCGCAGGGTCTGGGCCACGTCGCCCCCGTCCATGCCGGGCATCATGATATCGAGGATGACGAGGTCGGGCTGCTTGCGCCGGGCCAGGCGCACGGCGGTCTCGCCGTCCTTGGCCTGGACCACGCGATAGCCCGCCTCCCGGAGGTGGTTGTCCAGCATCTTCAGGGTCACTGGATCATCGTCGACAATCAGAATCGTCTTCTGTTGCATCGCGGGTTCCTCCTTCATGCGAGCAGGGTCTTGAGTTCTTCCACGGCGGCTTTCAGGTCGTCGATGCGCTCGCGGACCGCCGTCCAGTTGCGGTCGGGGTGGCCGGCGATCTCCAGGGCCAGCGCGATCTTTCGAATGGGCTCGAGTTTCACCGCGGCGGCCGAGCCCTTGAGCCGGTGCGCAACCCGGAAGATCGGGTCGAGGTCGCGGGCGCTGACGGCTGCTGCGAGCTCGTCCAGGCCGGTCGTCGCGCTATTGAGGAAATCGTGCAGGAGTTCGTCGTAGAACTCGTGGGTGATGTTGAGTTCGGCGGCCGCCTGCTGCTTGTTCAGCGTGAGCTTCATTTGTGTTCCTCCGCGGTGAGGGCCGGGCTGTGACACTCGCCCATCCACCGGGTGAGCTTTTCTTTCAGGCGGTCGGGATCGATCGGCTTGCCGAGGAAATCGTCCAGGCCGGCCTCCCGGCATTTCACCCGGTCTTCCTGCCTGACCGCCGCGGTCAGCGCGATGATCGGCAGGGTGCTCTTTCCGCTCTCGCGGATCGCCTTCGTCGCGGCCAGCCCGTCCATCTCGGGCATCATCAGGTCCATCAGCACCACGTCGTAGTCGTTCTCGCGGACCTTCCGGACGGCCTGGCGGCCGTTCTCGACGAAGTCGGCCTGGCAGCCGAGCACCTGCAGCCGCACCCGGATCAGCTTCCGGCCGAGCGGCGTATCCTCGGCGACCAGCACCCTCGCTCCTCGACACGACCGGTCTTCGGTCATCGGACGGCTCCTTTCCAGCGCGGGGCGTCAGGCATTCCGTACGATCTCCTCGGGTTGTTGTTCTTCTTCCTCGGCCGGGGCGACGCCGAGCTCGTCGAGCAGCGCGTCCGCGTTGTCGCCGTCCTCGGGGAAGGTCGCCATGACCCACGTCACGTCGACCGCGGCGAGGGCGTCGGCGGTCCGACGGGTCATGCGGCCGCAGGGGATCCGGGCGCCCTCGGCATCGGCCCCGGCGAAGACGAGGTAGATGCGGCCGGCCCAGTCCAGTCCGAGGTAGTCGGTCGGCCGTTTCTCCTTGCGGAACCGGGCGGCGAGCGCCGCCGCCTCGGCTTTCGCCAACTCCGGCTCGGTCCGCAGGGTGCAGACCGTGAGCGCTTCGTCGGCCGCTTGCGACTCCGCGATCATGCGGTCGAGCCGGCGGCGCAGGTCGCCGCGGCAGCGGATCAGGTCGGGCGCGGGGGTCTGCCGGCCGGCCGCCTCGCCGCCGGCCGTTTCCGGTGCGATGGGCAGCCGGAAGCTGAACCGGCTCCCCCGGCCGCGCCCGTCGCTCTGCACGGTTACGCTCCCGCCGTGCAGCTCGGCCAGGCGCTTGACCAGCGCCAGGCCCAGGCCCGTGCCGGGCTCCTTCGCCTTCGAGCCGTCCCGCGTCTGGTAGAACTCCTCGAAGATGCGGTTCTTCTCGTCGGGCGAGATGCCGATCCCGGTGTCCGCGACCGAGGCCACGATCTCCGGGCCCTCCTTCTCGAGACCGACCGCGATGGCACCGCCGTCCGGGGTGTACTTGGCGGCGTTGGAGAGGAGGTTGAAGACAAGCTGCTTGAGCTTGCGCTCGTCGGCCGTTATTTCCAGGTCCTGCAGCTCCTCGGGGACGTTCAGCGCGAGCTGAATCCCGTGCTTGCTGCACTTCTCCCGGATCATCGTCAGGCTGTGTTCGAGCAGGCGGGGCACGTTCACCCGGTTCAGATTCAGGGTCATCTTGCCCGCCTCGATCTTCGACAGGTCGAGCACGTCGTTGATCAGGGAGAGGAGGTGCTGGCCGCTGGCCAGGATGTCGTCGACGTACTCGGCCTGCTGCTCGTTCAGTTCGCCGAAATGTTCCTCCTGGAGGATCTGGGAGAAGCCGATGACCGCGCTGAGCGGGGTGCGCAGTTCGTGGCTCATGCTGGCGAGGAACTCGCTCTTGGCCCGGCTGGCCTGCTCGGCCGCCTCTTTCGCCGCGCGGAGCTCCTCCTCGGCGTGCCGTCGCCGGTCCACTTCCTGCTTCAGCGAGGCATTGGCCTTCGAGAGCTCGGCGGTCCGCGCGTCGACCCGCTGCTCGAGCTCCGCGTGGGCCTTCTGGAGCGCGGCCTGGGCCTGCTCGCGCTCGATGACCTCCGCCTCCAGCTCCTGGTTCGCACGCCGCAGCTCCCGCGTCCGCTCCCGGACCCGCCGCTCCAGCTCCTCGCGCGCCTGCTCCAGCGCGCGCTCCGATCGCTGGCGCTCGGCGATGTACACCCGGACCGTCTTGGCCACGCCGAGCCAGATGAAGACCAGGAGCGGCAGGACGACCCCGGCGCAGACGAGACCGTACTTCGCCTCCCGCCGCTGCCGGCGAGCGGTCGCTTTCGCCATGCCCTGGATCTGACCGGACATCTGCTTCTTCGCCCTCGTGTACACCTTTTTCCGACTCCTGTACCGCTCGCCGTTCAGCAGGCCGAGGGCGGCGTCCTGGTCGCCTCGGCGGACCTGTTCGAGCGCCCGGGCCTCCAGCTCGCGCAGTTCCCTCGTCACGGTATCGCGTCGCTCGCCGGCGCGGGTCAGGAGCAGCTTTGGGGCAACGGCCCGGACGTCCTGCTCGGCGGATGCCAGGGAGTGCTGGAAGACACGATACCGGCCCTCCCACCAGGGGTCGGCGGTGGCCGCCGCCACATACGCCGACATCTCCAGCAGCTCCTCGGCCTGAACCAGCCGTCCCCAGGACAGCTCGAGCTGCGCCTGGTGCGTGCTCGCCCTCCGGAAGTTGCGGTGGGCCACCGAGACGAACCATCCCAGGCCGGCCAGGACTGCGATGGTCAGCACCAGTGCGACAGAGAGGAGCTTGACCGGGAGTGGGCCGACGCGGCGGGACACGGCGGACAGGAGCGCGCACATCATGCCGGGCGCCTCGATAGTCTTCGAGGCCGTAGACGCGGCTCTCCCAGTCCCAGTCTCGGCGCTTGCCCGCCGCGAATTAGACAGAAAAGCCCATTCGCCACCGGGCCGGCGGCGTGCCCGAGCTCGATCCGTGGGCCGAGACCCCCACGCCTTGGATCTCGGGGCGGAAGAAACCGACACAGGTCAATCTCGCGTTCGTGGGCCGGACAGCCGGGACGCTCGTCTGCCGTGAGAGCAACGCAACGACCGGTTCACGAGGATGGACAACGCGCCGCTCGACGGCGCCGGCATGGCGATTCCCCTCTCCCTGCGAAGCGTGACGTCGATCGAGGTGAAAAGGAAGGAATAAGAGACCGAGACCCCGGGCGCTGCTCGGCCCGCGGGATTCCTCGTCGAGAATCGCGGGAGCGGTCGAATCCATGAGAGCAGGCGGTTTGCCCTCCGGGTTTTTTCTGTTTCCCGGCCTGTGTTTCGCGCGAGGCAGGCCGCGACCGGGGCCTGGTCGATATTGTCTCCCGCGCGGAGCCCGGTTCCACCCGCGTCGGGGTCCCGTTCGCAGCGTCCGACCCGTCCCCGCGCCCGGTGGCCTCTCGCCCCTCGGGCTGCGGAGAAGGAGAGGTGAACCGCTCCCTGCCAGTTCCGCTGGGAGGGCACTCAAATCCGCGGCGGAGAATCAAGGCGAGGCGC
>JAWODX010000098.1:0-11629 GCA_046483085.1 Planctomycetota bacterium | reverse complement strand
GCCCGATCCCCGCGCTCGACTTCGGCTGGGGCGACCCCGGCTGCATCTGCTGGAACTCGCGGCTGGCCGTCGATCCCTACGGCCGGGTGTTCGCCCCGAACGTGTTCCTCTTCTGCGTCGAGATGCTGGGCCCGGATGGGAACCGCATCGGCCGGATCGGGAGCTACGGGAATTCGGACGACGGGCTCGGCGACGAGCCGCGCATCGCGTTCGCCTGGCCCGCCTACGTCGACGTCCGCGGCGGCAAGGTCTTCGTGTCCGACCCGAGTACCCGGCGCATCGCCGTGATCGCGTTCGACTACGCGGGCGGCGCCACCTGCAAACTCGGATCGATCCGACGATGAAAGTCTCGCTCGTTCAGCTTGCGACCGTCATCGGCGAGCTGAAGGCGAACCTCGCCGCCGCCGAACGCGCGATCCGCGACGCCGCCGCCGAAGACCCCGACACCCTCGTCCTGCCCGAGGCGTGGAACCTCGGCTTCCTGCCCGACGATCTCTCCGAGGCGGAGGCCGCCGGCGCCGGCCCGGCCCGCCACCTGCTACGTCGACTGGCCGCCGAACTCGGCGTCCACATCGTCGGCGGCTCCATCCTCTGTCGTGACGGCGGCGACGTGCGCAACCGCTGTTTCGTGTTCGACCGGTCGGGCGACGAGATCGCGGCCTGCGACAAGCAGCACCCCTTCGCGCCGATGGAGGAGGACCGGCGCGTCCGAGCAGGGGAGGGCGCCGAACCGTTCGAGCTCGACGGCGTCCGCTGTGGCGTGCTGATCTGCTACGACCTGCGGTTCCCGGAGGTCGCCCGGCGGCTCGCGTTCGCCGGGGCGAAGGTGCTCTTCGTACCCGCCCAGTGGCCGGACGTCCGCCTCGCCGCCTGGCGCACGCTCCTCCGGGCTCGGGCCATCGAGAACAGCGCGTTCGTCATCGGATGCAACGGGTGCGGGGGGAGCACCGAGGGCCGGTTCGGCGGGCATTCGATGGTGATCGACCCGGCCGGCGGGGTCATCTGCGAGCTGCCCGAAGAGCCGTGCGCGGTCACGGCCGGGGTCGATCTCGGCCGTATCCGGGCCGCCCGCTCGAAGGTCCCCGCCTTCGACGAGGCCCGCCGCCGCTACGGGCCGTGACCCGCTCTATCGGTGCTCCGCGAGGGTTTCGAGCATGGCGTCGACGTTCGCCATCGGCGTCTCGCTGATGATGATATTCGAGCAGCCGGCGACGACCTTGTTCGTCGCCTTCGCCTCCTCGAGGCACGCCCGCGTCTCCTCGCGAACGTCCGCCGGTGTCCCCGTGTGCAGCGTGAAACTCGAGATGTTCCCCAGCATGGTGATGTGCGGGTACCGCTCGTGGATCCTGAGGATGTCCATCCCCGCCCGCCGGTCCACCTCGTAGTGCCCGTCCACCCCGGACGCACCGTAGAGGTCGGCGGCGACCGGCCAGACGTTCCCGTCGGTCCCGAACAGGTGCCGCACGCCCCGCTCGTGGCAGAAGTCGGAGATTCGCTGAAGGCGCGGGGTCACGAGCTCGCGGAAGACGCGCGGCGAATACATCGGCCCGCGGTCCGAGGCCATGTCTCCCCCGCCGAAGAAGAGCTCCCCGCCGTACCTCGACAGCAGCTCGATGTTCTTGAGCGAGCGCACGGCGTGCGTGTCGAGCAGCCGGCCGACTAGGTCCGGCCGCAGCAGGGTCGCCTCCATCCACGCGGCGCTGTCCACCGGGATCGAGGTCCACGGGCCGATGCACCGGATGGCGTGCGTGTCGCCGACCTCCCGCAGCGCGAACACGATCTCGGGGAAGTCCTCCGCGGCGGGCACGTATGCGTCGGCGGCTTCCTCGGCGCGGTCGACCTCCCGTCCCAGGTCATCGAGGGTCGGCTCGGGACGCGGCGACGAATCGACGACGTTGTAGAGCTCGGTCTGCGGGTCGAGCTGCTTCACCTCCCACGTCCCGTCCGATCGCTCATAGCGGAAGGTGTACTCGTCGATTCGCTCGCTCGGCTTCCGCGGCTCCCGCCAGTGGTACGGCCGGACCAGGTCGAGGTCCGTGGCGAGCGCGATGTCGATGGCGTCCCGCACGGTCCGGTCGATGAACTCGGCGTGCGCCTGCGGCCCGTTCCATCGGGCGGCCGCCTCGCGCCAGCGGTTGATCCCGCCGCCGACGTAGGCCTCGCGCCCGAGAATGACCGACGCGATCCTGCTGGAGAACGACATGTGGCAGAGCGGCACCTTGTCCGGCGGCCGGCCCGCGAAGACCGCGTCGACTCGTTCCTTCGGTGTCATTTCGCTGACAGAATAGAATGAGCGCCCGCGCGCGTCAACTGCTTTCTTGGCCGGGCAGACCGGCCGAGACGTGTAGAACCCTGAGGGGCGGGCGGCGCCCCGGCAGACCCGGGCCGGCCGCGTCCGGGCAAGGCCCGACCGACCCCAATCGGAGTTGCGCGTTCAACCCGCGCCCGGTAGAATACCCGAACCAGGCGGTGGCCCCAGAGTGTAACTCTTAGGAAACTTCGGATGCGTCGTTTTCTCCTGCTCAGAGCGGCGTTACTGATCCTTGCGGGGTCGGCCGCCGCGCCCGCGGCCGGGGCCGACAAGGAGCTCGACGACGCCGTCGCCACCCTCTCGTCGTGGCACAGCTCACAGCTCGAACGGACGACCGCCCTCGGCGCGCTTCAGAACGCGCAGGAGCGGGCGCTCGGCCACGTCCGGACCCTGCTGAAGTCCGACGTCTGGCTCGCCCGCAGGGACGCGCTCACGGCCGCGGCACAGATCAAACCGGCCGACCTGGGCGACATCCTGTCGACCGGGATGGCGGACGCGAACTGGGCGGTCCGCCGCCACGCGGCCTCGCTCGCCTCCGCCCTGCCGCCGGACCAGCGCGGCCCGCTCGAGCCGACGCTGCTCACGCTGCTCGACGACCGGATCGCCAGGGTCCGACTGGCCGCCTACGAGACCCTCGCCGCCTGGAACCCCAAGACGGCGCACCTGAACAAGGCACTGGCCGACCCGGAGCCCGAGATCTCGTACTGGGCGGCGCAGAAATACATGCAGCGCGCCCAGGCCGACCAGCTCGAGCCCGAGGAAAAGGCGCGCCTCGTGGACGTCATCATCGGACGAATGCGCCGGTCCCGGTGGGAAGACGTCGACAACCTCGGCATCGGCACCCTCCTTTCGCTGGGGGAGGGCGCCGAGCAGATCCTGTACGAGGCCATCGTGGCCGAGCCGCCGGAGGTCCAGCAGCGCGCCCTCGCCGCCGTCGGATCGAAGGCGGAACGCGCCGGCGTCGGATTGGTCCTTCGCTTCGTGGACAGCACGTCGAACGAGCTCCGGCAGACCGCGATTCGGCACGCGTGCGAGTACGCCGACAAGGCACACGCCCCCACGCTCCTCTCGCTGCTGAACTCCACCACGAACGTGTCGAGCCGCCAGCAGATCGTCCAGGCGCTCGGCCGCCTCAAGTACAAGCCGGCCGCCGGGCAACTCGTCGAGCTGCTCGATCATCCGAATGACGCCCTGCGGCACGCCGCCCTGCAGGCCGTCTCCCAGGTGGGCGACGAGCCGATCGCAAACCGGCTCATCAAGATGTATCGCTCCGAGCCGCAGCCCTGGAAACGCACCCCGCTGGTCGAGCCGATCGCCCGCATCCTGGAGCACAAGGCCGCCGCCTTCCTGCTCGAAGCCGTCCGCGACAGCAATCCGACCGTCCGCCGTCTGGCACTCCGGGCCGCCAGGTCCCACCTTACCGCCGCCGACCGATTCGCCGTTCTGAAGCGAGCGGTCCGGGAAGAGGCCGCAGACAGTGTGCGACAGGATGCCATCCAGTATCTGAGCGCGGAGCAGGCGAAGACCCTGACGTCGGACCTCGTCGAGGTGCTGAAGGACGCCGGGCCGCTGTCGCGCCAGGCGGCGGCGCACACCCTGGGGGGCGTCGGGACGAAGCCGGCGCTCCGGGCGCTGATGGCCGCGTTTGCCAGGGAACAGGAGCCGACCGTCCAGCAGGCGATCATCAGCGCCCTGGGCTCGACCGGCGAGCGGGACGCGGTGCCCATCCTGAAGACCGCCCTGAGCTCGGACGACGCGGCGACCCGGCGGGCGGCGTTCGGGGCGCTGCAGAAGTTCCGCGACCTGCTCGACGACGAGTTCCTCGTCCAGTTCACCCGGAAGGAGGACGATCCCCACGTCCTTCGCAAGTGCCTGGACCTCATGGCCAGTCGCCCGGTATCCGACCCCCGGCTGCTCCCCCGGTTCGCCGAGCTCATGAAGTCGGACGACAAGTCGCTTCGCCACGCGGTGGTCCGCTGCATCGCCGCGATCCCCACGATGGACGCCGCCAGGCTCCTCTGCACGGCGATCAAGGACGACGCGTACTCCTCCGTGCGCGTCACCGCGCTGAACGAGATCGTGGCCCGGCTCTCCGAGAAGCGCGTGACCGTGGCGAAGCTCGAACGGTCGCTGGCCCATGCACTGAAGTCGGACGACGCGGACGTCCGGAGGCAGTTGATCTCCGCCCTGGCCGGGCTCAAGAGCCGGGAGGCGCTCCCCCTGCTCATGCAGGCGCTGAAGAAGGACACCAGCGGCGTGGTCCGGCGGACCGCCGCCGTCGGGGTCAAGCAGTTCGCGGACCGGTCGATGGTCCCCCAGCTCCTCCAGGCCGCGAAGGCAGAAGACGACACCGAGACGGTCGTCGTCCTCATCGATCTGCTCGGCCAGATCGGCGACCGCGACGTGCTCCCCTTCCTCAAGCAGAGGCTCCGCGCGCCGGAGCCCTCGATCCAGGCCGCCGCCATCCGGGCGATCGGACAGTACGCCGATGCCTCGCTCGTCCCCTTCTACGTCGAGCGGCTCAAGCAGAGCACAAGCCTCGAAGTGCGCCTGACCAGCGTGCGGAACCTCGGGGCCGCCGGTGACCGCCGCGCCGTCGACGTCCTCATCCGCGCGCTGGGCGACGAGAACCTGCAGATCAAGAGCGCCGCGGTCGCGGCGCTCGCCCGGTTCAAGGATGCCCGCGTCGCCCGCGCCCTGAGCGAATACCTGACGGACGACGAGTTCGTCGGAGACCCCGAGGCGATCATCGAGTTGCTCGGAACCGTTCGGCTCCGCCCGCTGGCGAGCGGCCTGATCGAGACCGCCGGCGAGACCCGGAACCGACAGACCCTTCGGCACGTCTACTCGGCGCTGGGCGCCATGCGGGACCGCCGGGCGGCCGAATCGCTCGTGGAAGCCGTGACCGAGGCCCCCTACGAGGAGGCGGGGCTGGCCGCGGCGCGGGCGCTCCGGCGGATGCCCGATCCCGGTCGGACGAAGCGGCTTCTCGAGGTGGCCGAGCGCACGTTCGGGCCCGTCTCGTGGGCCGCCGCCGCGGCCGCCGCCCGCGCGCCGAATCCACGCGTCGCTGCGTTCCTGGTCGGCCGAGTGCTCACGGGCACGGACGACGACGTCCGCCGGTTCGCACCGCTCCTGGCGACGGCCGCCGGGGCGGAGGGACAATCGGCGCTCCGGCGAGTGTTCTGGCAAACAAAAGGCCCGGGCGTCCTCGCCGTCCTCTGCGCGAACCTGGACGCGAGCGACGGGGCGAGCGCCCGGCTGCTCCGCCGGGTCGCGCTCGGCGGCATGGACCCCGAGGTGCTGACGACGGCGATGCGGAACCTCGGCCGGGACAAGGAAGACGTGGCCGCGCTCCGACGTGTCCTGTCGAACGATTCCCGGCGGGCGGACGTGCGGGCCGTCGCCCTGGTCGAATGGGTCCGCCGGCTGCCCGCCCGCCCCGGCGCGGAGGCAGCGGCCGTGGTGCGCCGATGGGTGAAGTCGGCGGAACGCCCGCTGCAGCTTGCCGCGGCACGGATGGCGCCGGGTCTGGCCGAGACACACGGATCGCTGGTCACCGAGCTGCTGCCGCTGGCGGGCCGGAAGGACGACCCGGAGCTGAGGAAGACGGCGATCGAGGCGCTGGGCGCGTTCGCCGGGCACGAGGCGGCCGCGGGCGCGCTGCTCGACCTCCTCGACGAGGCGGAGGAGAGCGAGGTCCGGGCGGCGGCCGTGCGGTCCCTCGGGCGCCTGCGCCCCGAGCAGGCGACGGAGCGGCTGGTCAAGCTGAGTGCGACGGGCGAACCGGCGGTGCGGCTGGCCGCGGTGGAGGCGCTCGGCCGGATCGGGACGAAGCCCGCGATTGACGGCCTGAAGAAGGCGTTCGAGCAGGAGAAAGTCGACACGCTGCGGGCCGCCGCGGCTCGAGCGCTGGGCGCGACCGGCGACCGGTCGTTCGTGCCCGGGCTGCGGCGGGCGCTGGAGCAGGCGCCGGGCCTGGACGTGCGGGCGGCGAGCGCCGAGGCGCTGGGTATGCTCGGCGGGCCCGACGCGGCGAAGGCGCTCCGGGGCGCGCTCCGGCAGGATTCGGGCCTGGTTCGAGAAGCGGCCGTTCGAGCCCTGGGCGCGCTCCGGGCGGGGGCGGCCCGCGAAGCAATCCGGAAACTGCGTGACGACCCGGACTGGGCGGTCCGCAAGGTGGCGAAGACCGTGCTGGCGGAGCTCAAGTGAGGAGCGGGGAACGATGGTGAAGTGGGTCCTTCGGGCGACGTGGATGTCCGTGGTGTGTCTGGTGGTCGTGCCGCCGGCTCGTGCCGGAAACTCGCTCGAGCCGAAGCCGAGCTCGGTGAACTATCTCCAGATCGCCGACGAGGCCGCCGACCAGATCGGGCGGATCGGCGACCTGGTCAAGCAGCGGAAGTGGCGCGACGTCATCGACATCTGCCAGAAGCATCTGGCCGACCCGCCGGCCGGCGTCGTCGAGCTCCGCCAGGGGGTGTACGGGAGCGCCCGGGACCTGTGCAACGCGAAGCTGGCCGCGGCCCCGCCGCAGGTGCATTCGCTCTACCGGACCCTGTTCGATCCGGAGGCGGAGACACTGTATCGGCACGTGCGGGAGGACCGGGATCTGGCGGCGGCGGAGAAGCTGGTCGATCAGTTCGCGCACAGCAGCTACGGCGAGCGCGGGCTCTGCCTGCTGGCGTCGATCCGGTTCGAGCGGGGCGAGATGCTGGCGGCCCTGGATCTGTGGCTGCGCTGGATGGACCGGGTCGATCCGGCGAACGTGGCGGAGGTGAAGCGGCGGACGGTAGCGGCGAAGTGCGCGGTCGCCGCCGCCCGGGCCGGAAACGCGCGGGCGCTGGAGCGGGCGGTCGAGCTCTTCGGCCCGAAGGGGACGGTGGTCCGGGTCGGCGACCGGGAACTGGCCCGGGCGGAGGAGCTCCGGGCGCTTGCCAGGGGGGTGGCGTCCGGCGGGCGCAAGCCCCGGCCGAAATGCCCCTCCCGGCTCGACCTGGTCCGGTGGCGGAAGGAGTTCAGCGACCGATACAACGCGCGGCTGCCCTCCTACTATTCCAACCGGACGATCAGCAAGTACACGCATCTCGGGCAGCTCGCTGGCGGCACGGTATACGTGAACGGGGCCGACGGCCCCATGGCGTTCGACGCCCTCACCGGCCGGCGCCTCTGGGCCAGGCCGGACGCCAAGAACTACACGTCGGACTATTACCGGAGCATCCACGCCAGCCATTTCTACTGCCGGGTGTCCGATCCCGTGGCGGGCCAGGGGGAGCGGCAGGTGTACGTGAGCGGCGGGGCGCGGCTGGGCGCGCACGACGCGGCGACCGGGCGGACGCTCTGGGCGAAGAACCGCGCGACCTTCGTCCGGCTCAAGGAATTCGCCGGCGACGACGACCTTCGGGTCGCGTTCAGCAGCCCGGTGCTCGCCTGCGACGAGGCGGCGCTGGCGATGATCCAGACATCCCGCTCGCAGGCGCTGCTGGCGGCGTTCGACCGGATCGACGGCGGGATCCGCTGGCACCGGGTCGTGGGCGGCAGCGCCCCGCTCTCCAGTTACCGGATCGCGTTCCCCTCGGCGCTGATCCGCGTCGGCTCGTCGGTCGTTTTCTGCAACGGGATGGGGATCATCGGCCGGTGCGATGCCCGCAGCGGCAAGGTCCGATGGCTGGTCCCCTACCGGCGCGACAAGTCGCTGACGGAGGGCAACTTCTACAACCTGTCGCACCAGCTCCGCTATGCGCCCATCGCCCGGGTCGGCGGCTCGGTCGTTTGTGCGCCGTCCGACAGCCAACTGCTGCTCTGCCTGCGCGTTTCCGACGGGAAGGTGTTGTGGAAGGAGTCGCTCCCCGTGCCGAACCAGTTCCTGGGCGCCTTGCCCCCGACGAAGCCCGGCGGGCCGCATCGGCTGTTCGTCGTCGATACCCAGGTCCGCTGCCTCCGCTCGGATTCGGGCAAGGTGATGTGGACGTGGCCGCTGCCGGAGCACGAGACGGTCGGGCTCGGGTCGGTGACGGCGGACGGGATCGCGGTGGGCACGCACAAGGCGATCTACGTGCTGGACGCGGCGTCCGGCGAGCTGCGGACGTGCCTGGCGGTCCGGCGGCAGGAGGAGGAACTGGTCAACGTGGTGGCCGACGCGGCCCACGTCGCCGCGTTCTCGAAGGGCGAGATCTCGGTGGTCGGCGCGGCCGATCAGACCGACCGGCTCATCGCGGAGCGGCTGGCGGACCGGCCGGACGATCCGTGGGTGCTGGCGGCCCGGGCGCGGCTGCTCCGCAAGCGCGAGAAGAACGAGGATGCGCTCAAGCAGTATCGCCGGGCGATCGATGCCGCCCGGCAGAAGACGGCCGGCGCGGGGCTGGCCGACCGCCTCCAGCGGGAGCTCGTCGGGCTGCAGGACGCGCTGATCCGGACGGACTGGGAGAGCGGGCGCCGGACCGAGGCGTTCCGCCGCATGTCCGCGGTCCTGCACGATCCGCGCGGCGTTCCCTATTCCTGCAAGCTGGGCCTGCGGAGGACGCGGCTCTGGCGCGAGGACGCGCCGCATCAACTGGTCACAGCCTCGGGCGACCGGCTGTCCGGGGAGCTGAGCGCGATCACGGAGCAGGCCCTGACCTTCATCGCGGCCGGCGAGACGTGGCGGTTCGAGCCGCCGGGCGTCCGGCACGTGGCGCTGGCCGGGCACGGCCCGGGGCCGGACAGCCGGCCGGTCGCCCGGTACGTCAAGCCGGTCAACGGCGACCGGATCAGCTACGAGTCGGTGACGCTGGAGGGTGAGGCGCTGCGCGTGGACACCGGGCACGGGGTCCTGCAGTACAAGCTGGAGCAGGTGGCGTTCATCGGGTTCGGCGGCGGCGGGCGCCCGATGCCGGAGAAGGCGGTGTACGTCAAGCTGCGAAACGGGGACGAGGTCAGCGGGGTCATCACGTCGTTCGACGGGAACGAGTTCGTCATCGACGTGCCGTTCTCCGGCCGGCACAAGATCCCCGCCGACGAGGTGTACACCATCTCGAACCGCCGCCACATCGCGGCCCCCGGCCCGACCGGGGCCGAGGCCGACCTGTCGCGTGAGATGCCGCCCGTGAAAAGGGCAGTCGAGAAAGTCGAGAAAAGGGTTGTGGAGTGGTGAGCGGGGAACGCCACGGCGGGCTCCGCGCATGGAATCTCGATGAGTGACTCGTTCGACCACAGCCGGCTGAAGCCGATCCGGCTGGTCATCATGGACGTGGACGGGGTGATGACGGACGGCTCGATCATCGTGAACGCCGACGGCAGCGAGCAGAAGGTGTTCGACGTGAAGGACGGGTCGGGGATCAAGTACCTTCAGCGGAACGGCGTGCGGGTTGCGATCATCTCGGGCCGGGACTGCGAGCCGGTGGAACGCCGGGCGGCGGACCTGGGGATCGATTACTGCGTCACCGGGGCGATCGACAAGCTTCCGGCGTACCGGGCGATGCTCGAGCGGGCCGGGTTGACCGACGCGGACGTTCTCTACATCGGCGACGACCTGCCGGACCTCCCGCCGATGCGGCACGCCGCCGTCGCCGTGGCCGTGGCCGACGCGTCGGACGAGGTGAAGGCCCGGGCGGCGTACGTGACGCGCGCCCGCGGCGGCGGCGGCGCGGTCCGCGAGGTCGCCGAGCTGATCCTCAAGGTCCAGGGCAAGTGGGACGCAGTGATGGAAAGGTACGTGCGGTGACCGGACGACTCGCCTTGCTGATCGCGCTGCTCTGCCTGGCGCCGGCGGCCCGCGCGGCGACGCGGATCGAGTTCCACGACATCGTCTGGCCCCGCCATAACAAGCGGACCGGCCATCTCGAATGGATTCTGCGGGCGGACAAGGCGACTCCCCAGCCGAACGATCGGTACCGGTGCGTGCGCCCCCGGCTGAGTACGTTCAAGCGGGTGGAGGCGGGCGGCCGGCAGCGAAGCCGGCGGGAACTCTCGCTGCGGGCGGACGAGGGCACGTACATCTGGGCGGCCGACGAGTCGGAAGCGCACCTGACGGGCAACGTCAAGGCGCTCGTTGCGTCCGAGGAGCCGATCACCATCCGCACGCAGGCGGCCACCCTCAACTCGACCTGGACGGAGGCCGAGGAGGCGGCGGGGGAGGTGGTGACCAAGGAGCGCGTCATCACCAGCCGCGAACGGGTCGAGGTGCGCAGCCGGACGCGCACGCTGACCGGCCGGGGCATGGTGCTCCGGGACGAGACGCGCGAGGAGCCGCAGCCCGACGGGACCCTGCGGGAGCGGCGCACCGTCTCGAAGCTGACGGTCCACCGCGACCCGCGCATGACGCTTCGCGAGGGCGGCGGCGCGGCGGCCCTGCCGTCCATCCTCTCGGAGTCCGCCGAGGACCCCAGCGAACCGCCGAAGCAGGTCGTGATCGAGACGGACGGGCCGCTCGTGCTCGACCGGCTGGCGAACGTCGCCCGGTTCAAGGCGGAGGCTCCCGACCGCAAGGTCGTCCTGACCCGGGGCGAGGGATCGACGGCGACGAGCCTCACCTGCCGGATCCTCACGCTCTACTTCGCGCGGCGGGGGGCCGAGGAAGACGAGGAGCTGGCGCTCAAGCGGATGCTGGCGGAGAAGCAGGTCACCTACGCGGGGAAGGACCCCGAGGGCCGGGCGCAGACGTTCGCCGGCGAGCGGTTCGAGTGGGACCCGGCGACCTCCGTGGGCACGCTGACGGGCGCCCCGGCGACGATGCGGACGTCCGGGATGCGAGGGCGTGCCCCGATCATCCAGTTCAACCAGGCGAAGAACCTGATCCGCTGCAGCCGGGGCGCTCGGCTCGTCATCGATTTCCGCCCGGAATGAGAACGGACCTCTTCGACTACGACCTGCCGAGCGACTTGATCGCGCAGCATCCGTCGAGCCGGCGGGACCTCTCCCGGCTGCTGGTCCTGCATCGCCGCACCGGGCGGACTGAGCACCGCGTCTTCCGCGACATCGTCGAATACGTGCGGCCGGGCGACCTGCTCGTCGTCAACAACACGCGCGTCGTCCGGGCGCGGCTCTACGGCACACGGTCGACCGGGGGGACGGTCGAGGTCCTGCTGATTCGGCCGTCGCGGGAGCGCGGCGAGCCGACGTGGGAGTGCATGATCCGATGCCGGGGCAAGCTGCGCGACGGCGAGACCGTCCGCTTCGGGCCGGACCTGTCCGCGACGATCCTGGGCCGCGATCGGCACGGAACGTCGCTGGTCGAGCTGCATGCCGAGGGCGAGCTGTAGCTGGGACCGCCCAGTAGTCGCACCCGAAGTTTGTAATTCTCCCACTCAATCAATCACGCCTCGTTTGTCCATGCACATTACC
>JAWODX010000250.1:0-4380 GCA_046483085.1 Planctomycetota bacterium | reverse complement strand
GGTGAGAGAGGCCTACCGCCGCAAGCGCGACCGGGTCTGTGACGGACTCGCCGGCAACTACGAGCTGACCCGGCCCGGCGGGGCCTTCTACGTGTTCCCGCGGGTCCCACACGGGACCGACGTCGAGTTCGTGGAACAGGCCATCCGGAACAACCTGCTCATCATTCCCGGCAGCGTCTTCAGCGACCGCGACACCCACTTCCGCATCTCCTACGCCGCCGACGATGCGACCCTCGACCGCGGCATCGCCATCCTCAACGACCTCGCCTGACGCCGGGCCTTCCGCCCCACTCTCCGCACCGTCCTACCATATTTGTAGCCTTCCTTCGATCCGCTGAAGGTACGCCCTAAGCCGCTGTTTTACAATCGCTTACAGCGAGAGGCCCGGGCGCGCCCCATCTTGACCTACAGGCGATGGAGCAGCCACACCCCGTGGGCGCGGGCACAGCCCGAAAAATGATCTGCGCCGCAGCCCTCTGGCAGACAACGGGTTACGGCCGAAGCCGCCCTCCCCTCCTCTCTCCACCGGCTCGTCCGGCATGCCGCTTGCACTGGTCCGCGGCCAGAGGGCGAGGAAACGCTGCCCAGGTCACGTAGCGAGGTGGAGGTCATGACGATCCAAGAGAAGGACGCAGATGGCACGGTCGTGCTGGTCCCGGACTCGAACATCACCTGGCGGAACCAGCCGGAGCTGAAGCGGGTCCTGGACCACCTGGCCGACGAAGGCCGGACGAACGTCATCATCGATCTGACCCACGTCGAGGAGATCTCCGGCTACGGGCTGGGGCTCCTCGCGTCGCGGTGCGGACGACTCCGGCGCAACCACGGAGACATCCGGCTCGCCAACCCGTCCAAGCTGATCAAGCGCCTGCTCGAGGTCACCAACCTCGACGAGCTCTTCGAGCAGTACCCGGACACCGACCGAGCGGTGCGGAGCTTCACCATCGTGCACCGCGGCAGCGAGGGCGACGGCCAGGAAGAGGAGGACTGAGCAACATGCGAAAGCCAAGTCAGGCGGAAGTGCTGACCCAGCTCCTCGACGCATACCGGCAGGAGGCCCGGCTGTACGCCGGGATCGAGCGGGCGGCGATCGAGCAGTTCGACCTGCTCCAGAACGGCCGCGACCCGGTCCGGCTGGCCGAACTGACCGAACGGCAGCGGGCGCTCTCCGAGCTGATCGGCAAGATCGAGTCGGGCATTCAACCGGTCCGGCAGCATTGGGAGGAGGTCCGGGATTCGGTCGGGGGCCCGCGCTGCCGACGGCTGGCGAGCCAACTGGACCGACTGCTGGATCGCCTGGCCGACCAGATCCACACCATCGTCGAAATCGAACGCGAAAACTCGAACGCACTCTTCACCGAAGCCATCGGCGGGGTCCCGGAATGAACCTCTATCGCATCATCGTGGCAGACACCGACTACAGCGTTCTCGACAGTCTCGGCGGGCATCTGGCCGCACACGGCTACGAGGTCTTCCTGGCCACCAGCGGGGCGGACCTGATCGACCTCGCCACCGGACAGGGCGGCCATCTCGCCCTGGTCGAACTCGACCTGCCCGACATCGACGGGCTGGCCGCGGCCGAGCGGCTCACCGCGTCTGTCGCCGACATCGCCGTCACCTTGATGGGCGCGCCCGAGACCGTCGGGGAGCACGCCGACCGGCTTCTCGGCTCGGAGTTCAGTTGCCTGCAGAAGCCGATCAGCCCGGCGCAGGCGCTGCTCGCCGTGGAACGGGCCGCCCGGGTCAAACGCCTCAAGGACGAGAACCGGATGCTGCGCCGGGACTGGGAAGAGCACGAGGCACCCGAGGATCTCGTGTCGCAGACCCCGGTGATGGTCGACGTGCTCCGGCAGGCGGCGACCGCCGCCGAGGACGACAGCCCCGTCGTCATCTGCGGCCCGCCCGGGACCGAGAAGGACATCCTCGCCCTGTACGTTCATCGGTGCAGCCAGCGGGCCGACGGCCCGTTCATTCGGTTCGAATGCGGCCGCAACAGCCCCCACAGCGAGGAGGCCGAGCTCTTCGGCCGCGAATACCACGGCTCCAACGGCGCGGTGTGGAGAGGCAGCGGCCGACTCGACCTGGCCGGCGGCGGCACCCTGCTGCTGGACCGCATCGAGGACCTCTCGCCCCGCTGCCAGGCGAAGCTCCTGCGGTTCATCGAGGAGGGGCTGTTCACCCGGGCCGAGACCGATCAGCTCGGCCGCGCGGCCGCCGATCACCTGCGGCGAAGCTTGCCCACCCGGGCCGACGTCCGCATCATCTGCGCCTGCTCCGGCGACGGCGACGTCGCCCGGTCCGACCGGCTCCGCGAGGACCTGCTCTTCCGCCTCAATGAGCTCTCGGTCACGGTCCCCTCGCTCGCCCAACGGCGCGAGGACATCGTCCCGCTGGCGCGGCGCCTCGTCGAGCGCTTCGGCCTCGAGCTCTCCAAGGGGGTCACCGGGATCAGCCCGGAGGCCGAACGGCTGCTCGAGGACTACGACTGGCCGGGCAACCTGGCGGAGCTGAAGGACACGATCCGGACCGCGGTGCTCGGGGCGCAGCACAGCGTGCTGGCGCCGGAGGACCTCCTGCGCGGGCCGTCCCGGCGGGTGATCTCCGGTGTCATCGGCGGCGTGACCGGCCCCACGCTCGAAGACGCCGAGCGACAGCTCATCCTCAAGACGCTCACGGAGACCCGCGGGAACAAGTCGGAGGCCGCACGCCGGCTCCGCATCAGCACGGGCACCCTGAACAACAAGCTCGCACGGTACGAGGCCAGCGGCCTCGCCGACGAAGCTCCCAGCGCGACGAAAAAGAAGGCGCGGAAATGCTAGACCTCAAGGACGTCTGGACCCGGTTCCAGGAAACAGGCGATCCCCAGGTCCGCGAACGCATCATCGTGGACTGCATGCCGCTGGTGAAGTACGTGGTGGGCAAGATCGTGGCCACGGCGCCGGCTCACTGTGAGCGCGAGGAGCTGATCCAGTGCGGCATCTTCGGCCTCATCGACGCCGTCGAAAAGTATGACCCCGAGAAGGGCGTCAAATTCGAGACCTACGCCATCCTCCGCATCCGCGGCGCGGTGATCGACGAACTCCGCTCGCGCGACTGGGTCCCCCGCTCGAAACGGAAGCTCGCCAGGAAGGTCCAGTCGGTCACGTGTGAACTCCGGGCCCAAAACGGCCGGGTCCCCACGGTCGAGGACCTCGCCGAGGCGATGGACATCTCGCGCCAGGAAATGGAGGAGATCCTCCAGGAGACGAGCATCGTCTCGTTCGTCTCGCTCGACGAGCAGCGGGGCTCCGGCCAGTCGGAAGCCGAGGGCCCGGGCGCGACCATCGCCGACCTGCTCGCCGACGAGAGCCGCGACGAACCGTCCGCCCGGATCGAGCTCCAGGAGAAGGTCCGCGCCCTCAGCCGCGCCATCACCGAACTCCCCGAGCAGGAACGGATCATCATCACCCTGTACTACTACGAGGACATGCGGCTGCAGGACATCGCGGAGCTGTACGGCGTGTCCGAGTCCCGTATCTCCCAGGTCCACGGCCGCGCTCTCATCCTCCTCAAGCTGCGGATGGAACAGCTCCTCGGCGAATAACCCCGCCTCTTCCCGCACACTGTGAATCCACGTCAAAAGCGCTAAGACTGTCCGGGCTCCCGCCGATAACCGGAACGGATACGGTCGCCGCACCGAGCGTTTCAGGGAGCGTCTGCCCGCGATGACACATAACAACTTCTGGAATGCGGACGACTTGGGGAAGTACCTCAGGCTGCTCCGCGACATCGAGCGGGCCCGCGCCGAGAGACTGGAACGTGCCCGCCGCCGCGTCGAGAGCGGCTACTACCTGACCGATGACATCGCCCGGGCGACGGCGGAACGGATGCTGTCGCCGAACCAACGCGATCCCCCCCTCTAGCCCGCATTCCGCACGGAGTCACAGCGCAAGCATAAGCAAGCCAGACGCAGTGCCCCCGTAGCCCGCGCCCTCTTTCCCAGGCATAGATGCCGCCCCCGGGGATCGCCAGTGATTCAATGCAAATTCTTGACAGGGGAGAAATTGTTGAGTTTAGCGGTAACGTTGTTGTCCGCGCGCCTGAAATGACTGCAACTGCCGAACGGGCTAGAATGGACCGCAGCGCTGAAACAGTCAGGGCCAAAGGAAATGTTGAACTGCATTATTCAAGCGGAACTCTTGATTTTACCGGGTGGTGCGGGGAACTGGTTTTCAGCCGCAGTCAACAGTATATTCAGATGGCTCATAATGTGAAAGTTTTATACGAACCCGGAAAGACAGCTACCTCGACGGTTGTTTTTGCCCATCGGTCCTTTGTTGATTTTGTGTCCGGAAAGCAGCAGGTGCGTTTTAGCGGGAATGTTAGAACACAACGGGGAAA
>JAWODX010000058.1:0-6377 GCA_046483085.1 Planctomycetota bacterium | reverse complement strand
TTCCAGCTTGAACGGCAGGACGTTTTCGCTTATCATTCGTTCACCTCGTTGGTGCGGCTGTTCGAGGAATTCATTTGCTACCACTGTAACAGCTCAGCACCAACGAGGCCATTTCCCCTCCATCCCACGGATCTCTATCGCCGGAACAAGGCGCGGTGCGGCGGTTGACGCGGGGACGGGGATGCCTTATGGTGAGGCGCCCGCCGGCGGTGTCGGCGGGGCCGGAGAGTTCGCACGTTGAGAGGTGCCAGGGATCGAAAGGAGCATTGCGGTGGACAAGGCTGATTTCGGACTGATCGGGCTGGCGGTGATGGGCGAGAACCTGATCCTGAACGTGGAGAGCCAGGGCTTCTCCGTCTCCTGTTTCAACCGCACGGTGGCGAAGGTGGACCGGTTCGTCGAGGGCCGGGCGAAGGAGAAGAACGTCGTCGGGACGCACTCGATCGAGGAGTTCGTCGATTCGCTGAAGAGGCCGCGCCGGATCATGCTGCTGGTCAAGGCGGGCGATCCGGTCGACGTTTTCATCGAGAAGCTGGTCCCCCACGTGGACGCGGGCGACCTGATCATCGACGGCGGGAACTCGTTCTTCAAGGACACGATCCGCCGCAACAAGAGGCTGGCCGAGAAGGGGATCCTGTACATCGGGACCGGGGTCTCGGGCGGCGAGGAGGGCGCGCTGCACGGCCCGAGCATCATGCCCGGCGGCCAGCCGGAGGCGTGGGAGCTGGTGGAGCCGATCTTCACCCAGGTCGCCGCACAGGTCGACGGCCAGCCCTGCTGCGCGTACATCGGGCCCGACGGCGCCGGCCACTACGTCAAGATGGTCCACAACGGGATCGAGTACGCCGACATGCAGCTCATCAGCGAGTCGTACTACATCATGAAACACGCGCTCGGGATGAGCGAGGGCGAGATGCACGACGTGTTCGAGACGTGGAACGAGGGCGACCTCGACTCGTACCTGATCCAGATCGCGACGGATATCCTGGGGACGAAGGACGAGGAGACGGGCGAGCCGATCCTCGAGGTGATCCTGGACAAGGCCGGCCAGAAGGGCACGGGCAAGTGGACGAGCCAGAGCGCGCTCGACCTGGGCATCCCGGCTCCGACCATCGCCGAGGCGGTCTTCGCGCGCTGCATCTCGGCGATCAAGGCCGAGCGCGTCGAGGCGTCGAAACAGCTCAGCGGCCCCGAACCGGCGTTCGAGGGCGACCGCGGCGAGATGGTCGAGGCCATCCACCAGGCGCTCTACGCGTCGAAGATCTGCGCGTACGCCCAGGGCTTCGCCCTGATGGCCGAGGCGCAGAACGAGTTCGGCTGGGACCTCCACCTGGGCGAGATCGCGATGATCTGGCGCGGCGGCTGCATCATCCGCGCTCACTTCCTGCACCGGATCAAGGAGGCGTTCGAGCGGGACCCCGACCTGAAGAACCTGCTCCTGGACGACTACTTCAAGGGGATCGTCGAGAACGCGCAGGGCGCCTGGCGGCGGGTGGTGAGCGAGGCGGCGCAGATGGGCATCCCGGTGCCCGCGTTCAGCTCGGCGCTGGCCTACTACGACAGCTACCGCCGCGGCCGGCTGCCGGCGAACATGATCCAGGCGCTCCGCGATTACTTCGGCGCCCACACCTACGAGCGGGTCGACAAGGAGGGCTCGTTCCACACCAACTGGACGGGCAAGGGCGGCGACACCACGGCGGGGACGTACGTGGTGTAGCAGGCGGCCACGTGCCTGCTTCTGGTCAGGCCGGAAGCCCCTGCCCACGAGCTATAGGACTTGTAGGACCTGTTGGAGAGGTGGCTCTTTCCGGGGAGTCTTCGGGCCGCGTTCGCGGCCCGGTCAGGAGCCCGCCGGCTCCTCGCCCATGTCGCGCCCCGACTGCCCGGCGAGCGCCCGGGTCAGGTCGTCCGGTCCGAACGGTTTCTTGAGGACGGCGAAGGCGGCGCCGCGGCAGTCGTCGGGGATGTTCTCGGGCGGGAACGCCGTGGCGATGATCATCCGGGCGTCGGGCATCTGCTGTTTCAGCGTTCGGAACGCGGCGACGCCGTCGATCTCGCCGGGCATGAGCATGTCGATGAACACGTAGGCGAACGACTGCTCGCGGCAGGCGTCGACGGCCTCGCGCCCGCCCGCGGCCTCGACGACCTCGTAGCCGTGGCCGGCGAGCCGCTCGCCCAGCCAGAGCCGGATCAGCTCGTCGTCGTCGGCGACGAGCATGCGCGTCCCGGCCGGCGGCAGCTCGGCGGCCGGGATCTCGTGTTCGAGCACGGCCGTGGGCGCCGACCGCACCGGGAGCCGGACGGTGAACGTCGCGCCCTCGCCGACCGCGCTGTCCACGCCGATGGTCCCGCCGTACTGGCGAGCGAGCGACATCGACTCGGAAAGCCCCAGGCCGAGGTGCGTCGGGTCCTCGCCGCCGTCCCCCCGCTTCGTGGTGAAGAAGGGGGTGAACAGACGCTCGACGTCCTCGGGCCGGACGCCGTCGCCGGAGTCGGCGACGGCGACGGTGATGTGGTCCGGCTCGGGTTCGTGCCGCACGGTGACGCGGATGATCCCGTCGCGCCCGATGCTGTCGCGCGCGTTGGTAATCAGGTTGAGCAGGATCTGGAGAATCTTGCCCTCGTTGGCCCAGGTGAGGGGGACGTTGCGGTAGTCGGCCTGGACGCTGATGCCGCGGGGGCTGATGGACGGCTCCATCATGCTGACGACGGTGCGGGCGACGTCGGCGATGTTGATGCGGCGTTCCTCGCCGGCCGTATCGGCCTTGGCCAGCGAGGACATGCGCCCGGCGATCGTCCCGCCCCGCTCGGCCACGGCGCGGCAGGCGTCGACGAGGCGGGGCACGAGGTCGGCCCGCTCGTCGGCCATCTCGGCCAGGCCGCGCAGGCCGCCGAGCAGGTTGTTCAGCTCGTGGGCCACGCTCATGGCCAGCGTCCCGACCGTCGCCATGCGCTGGCTGGTGATCAGCCGCTGCTCGAGCGCGACCTCGTCGGTGATGTCGCGGATGATGAAGAGCGCGGCCTCGCCGCCCCAGGGCCCGGGGCCGAGCGGGAACATGCGGACGTGGCACCAGACGTCGGACCCGTCCTGGTGGCGGCAGGCGAGCCGCGGATGCGCCCAGACCTGCCTGCGGTCGACGTGGGCCTCGATCTCGCGGTCGAGTTCGCGCGCCTGCTCGGCGTCGCGGACGATGGGGTGGAGCCCGCCCGCCCGGGCGAGTTCGTCCATCGTGTATCCGAAGATGGCCTGGCCGCCGAGGTTCCAGAACGCGAGCCGGCGTTGGCGGGTGATCACGGCGATGGCGTCGGTCACGTTCTCCAGGAGCAGCGACTGGTATTCGATCCGGCGGCGGGCCTCGACCTGTTCGGTGATGTCCCGGCCGACGGCCTGGTATTCCACGAACTCGCCCTGGTCGTCGAAGAGCATGCGGTTCGTCCACTGCATCCACCGGGTGCTGCCGTCGGGTCGGACGACCCGGTGTTCGACGGTGCCGACGGGCTGCTCGCGCGAGAGGCTGCGGATGTGGCTCCGGTCCTTCGGTCGCTCTTCCTCGGGGATGAGCGGGGTGAAGCTGTGGCCGAGCAGCTCGGCCTCCGTCTTGCCGAAGTAGCGGCGGTAGGCGCCGTTGACGAACGTGAGCGTACCGTCCTCGACGAACCGGCAGATCAGCTCGGTCTGGTCCTCGACGACGCGGCGGTAGCGCTCCTCGGACTCGCGCAGTGCCTCCTCGGCCTCCTTGCGCTCGGTGATGTCGATGTTGATGCCGAGGATGCCGAGCGGCTGGTCGTCCGCTCGGATGGGGGCGATGATGTTGTACAGGTGGCGTTTCTCGGAGCCGACGGTGTAGGCGGTCTCCTCGTGGACCGTTTGGCCCGCGAAGGCGCGGCGGTTGTTGGAGAGCCATCGCTCACGAGCGTCGGCGGGAACGTCGACGTCCTCGGGCCGCTGCCCGATCAGGTCGCCCCAGTGCTCGCGGCAGACCGAATTCTCGAGGATGTATCGGCCGTCGTTGCCGAGGGCGAAGAAGTCGAACGGCATGCTCTCGACGGCCGCGCGGAGGAGCGCCTGGCTGCGGCGGACCTCCTCCTCGGCCCGCAGCCGCTCGGTGATGTCCAGGCCCAGAGACACGGCCCCGGTGACGTTCCCCCGGCCGTCGCGCAGGACGTAGTTGCGCCACTCGCAGGTGATCGTGCCCCCGCCCTTCGTCAGGTTGTCGTTGACGTTGTGCTTGGGGAATCGCTCCTCGATCATCGTATTCACGACCTCCCGCACGTTTGGCCGGGCGTGCTCGGGGATGATGAACTCGAAGAAGTCGCGACCCAGCACCTCGTCGGCGGACCAGCCGAACACCTGTTCGGCGTGGGGGTTCCAGTCGGTCACGCGGCAGTCGAGATCCCAGATGACGAAGGCGAGCGGCGCGGTCTCGAAGACACCGCGATAGCGTTCTTCGCTCTCGCGCAGCGCCTCCGCGGCGCGGCGGCGGTGGGTAATGTCGTGACTGTTGAGAGCCAACGCGACGATTTGGCCGCCGCGGCGCACGGGGGCCATGCGGGCCTCGAAGCAGCGGAACTGCTCGTCGGGCGACCGGTATTCGATCTCGTAGCTCTGCATCTCGCCGGTCTCGAGCACCCGGTCGATGGACGCGCGGATCGTCTCGGCTGCCGCGGTCGGCACATGGTCGTAGACCGACGTGCCGACCAGCTCGTCGGGCGGGATTCCGCTGAGCGTGTAGTTCTGGAACAGAATCCGGCCGTCGGGGTGCAGGAGCGTGATCAGGTCGGGCGAATTCTCGGTGATCGTGCGCAGCCGCTCCTCCGACTCGCGCAGCGCCCGCTCGGCCTCGACCTGTTCGGTCACATCGCGGGTGATGCCCAGGCGGAGCCGCCGGCCGCCCAGCTCGAAATCCGTCGAGGTGGACTCGGCCCAGAACGTGCTGCCGTCCTTGCGCACGCGGCGGTGCCTGGGGAACCGGCGGGGGCCCGGCGCGGGCTCGAGCTCTTCGGTCAGCCGGCGCATCGCCTCGCGGTCATCGGGGTGCGTGGGCCAGTAGGGCTGGTCGGCCCGGGCACGCAGCTCCGCGTCGGTGTATCCGTACATGTCGTACAGGGCTTCGTTCGCCTCGACGATGATCCCGGTCTCCGGGTCGTAGACGGCGACGGCATCGGGCACCGCCTCCCACATCGCCCGGTAGCGCTCTTCGCTCTCGCGGAGCCGCTTGTTGGCCTCTTCGAGTTCACGGGTCCGACGGGCGACGCGGTCTTCGAGCTCTTCGTTCATGCGGCGGATCTGCTCCTCCGCCTCCTTCCGCTCGGTAATGTCCTCGGCCACGGTGAGGACGCACGGCTCGTCCTGGAGGGTGATCTGGGTGACGTTGAGGCTGACCTGGCGGACCGTGCCGTCGGGGCGCAGGAGCTCCGTTTCCATGCCCCGCACGGCGCCGTCCTGCTGCAGTCGCCGGATGAGCTCGGCCCGCGTCTTCGGGTCCCGGTACGCGTCGGCGACGTCGCCGAGACTGACGCCCTCGCGGGTCCGCCCGACGAGTTCCATCATCGCGTAATTGCCTTCCAGGGGCTCGCCTTCGAGGGTCGCCACGCCGATGCCGACCGGGGCGCTGTCGAACAGGGCGCGATAGCGCGCCTCCGATTCGCGGAGCGCCGCCTCCGCCTCCTTGCGCCCGGTGATGTCCATGCACGCGCCGACGACGCGCGAGCGGCCTTCGGCGTCCGAGAGGAGGCGGCCCACGTCGCGGACCCAGCGGACCGAGCCGTCGGCGCGGACGAACCGATACTCGACGTCGTAGCCGCCCTCGCCGCGGGCGCAGGCGTCGAACGCCGCCTTCATGGCCCGCAGGTCGTCGGGATGGATGTGGCGTTTCAGGTCGTCGAACGTGCCGCCGAACCGCCCGGGGTCCAGCCCGGCGATCTCTTCCATCGCCGCCGACCACACCCCCCGCCCCGTCCGAACGTCCCACTCCCAGCTCCCGATCCGCGCCGCCCGCTCGGCGAGCGCGTACCGCTGTTCGCTCTCACGAAGGGCCTCCTCGGTCCGGCGCTGCGTGACCAGGTGCCCGAGGGTGGCGGCGTACATGGCGAGCAGCTCGCGCGAGCGGTCGTCCAGCGCCCGCCGGGTCAACAGGTTGTCGGCGGCGATCCACCCGATCACGCGATGCCCGTCCCAGAGGGGGGCCAGGGCCACCGGGATGGGCTCCGCGTGGTCGGCCCCCGGGGGGGCGTTCCAGATGGCGGCCCGGGGCCCCGGCCGCTGCTCGAGCGCCCGGGGGACCGTGAAGGAGCTGTGGTACGTGGCGCCCCCCACCTCGGCCACGATCCGGTACTCGCCCAGCGAGGCGCCCTCCTCCAGCGTCAGCTCGCCGTGG
>JAWODX010000052.1:0-2535 GCA_046483085.1 Planctomycetota bacterium | reverse complement strand
CGGGAACCCGTCGACGCTGTACTCGGTGGGCCAGGACGTCGCGGAGGTCGTCGAGACGGCTCGGCGGCAGGTGGCCGACCTGATCGGCGCCCGCCCGCGGGAGATGTACTTCACCAGCCGCGGGACGCAGTCGGACAACTGGGCGATCCGCGGGACGGTCGTCAAGAGCAAGGGCGGGCACGCGGTCACGTCGAAGATCGAGCACCACGCCGTGCTGGAGACGTGCAAGGACCTGGAGCGCGAGGGCGTGGAGGTCACGTGGGTCGGCGTGGACGAGGACGGGCTGGTCTCGCCGGACGACGTCGCCGCGGCGGTCGGCGACGACACGGCGCTGGTCACGATCATGCACGCGAACAACGAGGTGGGCACGATCGAGCCGATCGCCGGGATCAGCGAGGTGACGCGCGAGCGCGGCGTGCCGCTCCACACCGACGCGGTCCAGACGGTCGGGAAGATCGCGGTCGACGTGGACGACCTCGGCTGCGACCTGTTGTCGATCTCGGCCCACAAGCTGTACGGGCCGAAGGGCGTCGGGGCGCTGTACATCCGGCGGGGGACGCGGATCGCGAAGTTCATGCACGGCGGCGAGCAGGAGAACCGGCGGCGGTCGGGGACGCTGAACGTGGCGGGCATCGTCGGCCTGGGGGTGGCGGCCGAGCTGGCGAAGCAGGAGCTGGGCACCGAGATGCCGCGGCTGGCGGGCTTGCGCGATCGGCTGATCGACGGGATAATGGCGGCGATCCCGGACTGCCGCCTGAGCGGCCCCCGCGATCGGCGGCTGCCCCACAACGCGCATTTCTGCTTCCGGGGCATCGAGGGCGAGGGCCTGGTGCTGCGGCTCGACCACCACGGGATCTGCGCGGCGACCGGGTCGGCGTGTACGAGCTCGACGCTGGAGGCGTCGCACGTGCTGCTGGCGATGGGCCGGCCGCACGAGATCGCGCACGGCTCGCTGCGGCTGACCCTCGGCCGCGACAACAGCGAGGACGACGTGGATCGCGTGCTCGAGGTGCTGCCGGAGATCGTTGCACAGCTTCGGGCCATGTCGCCGTTGTATCAGCCGGGCGACTGAGCGGGCTGTGCCAAAGCGATGGGGCAGAGATCCCTGTCTGCCGCGCAGCAGGCAAGAATGCCTGCTCCACCAGGGTTGTGGTGGGCGCCCTGAGCCAGGCTGGCCGGAGAATGACGGAGGTGGACGAGATGAGCGAAGAATACAGCGATGAGGTGATGAAGCACTTTCTCCAGCCCCACAACGTGGGGGTGATCGAGAACCCCGACGGGGTCGGGCGCGTGGGCAATCCGGTCTGCGGCGACATCATGGAGATCCAGATCCGGGTCGCGGACGACTCGATCGCCGACGCGAAGTTCCGGACGTTCGGCTGCGGCGCCGCCATCGCCACGTCGAGCGTGCTGACCGACATGGTGAAGGGCAAGCCGCTGCTCGACGCGCTCCAGATCACAAACGAAGAGGTGACGACCGCGCTGGGCGGGTTGCCGGCGCGAAAGCGGCATTGCTCGGTGCTGGCCGAGGAGGGTCTGCACGCGGCGATCAAGGATTACCGGGACCGGCTGGCGGGGAAGATCGAGAACGGCGAAGAGCCGCCCAGCCGATGCTGTCTGGACCGAACGTGTGACCTCTGCCGGCTCATCGCCCGGCGGAGCGAGGAGCTGGCGAAGAAGCACGGCGAGGAAGGTCATTAGCACTACAACGCTAGACTGTCAGGAGCGGAACGGCATAAGGCCTTGACAGAACAGACGCTATGCATCTCGCGTTGGGCTTTCCCGGTGGCAGACAAGAATGTCTGCCCCACCAATGCGATGGGCCGGTGGGGCAGGCATTCCTGCCTGCCCAGCCCATTCCGCGGGGTTTCCAGAACGCAGGCAGCGAGGAGAAGCAGCGTTGTAGTGCTAAGTCCTGTAGGACCTATTCTGTGTGTCTTGCGCTCACAGCAACAGCATCGCGTCCCCGTAACTGTAGAACCGGTACTCCCGGTCCTTCGCCTCCTCGTAAGCCGCGAGGACCCGCTCGCGGCCCGCGAACGCACCCACCAGCATCAGCAGCGAGCTGCGCGGCAGGTGGAAGTTGGTGATCAGCGCGTCGATCGCTCGAAACTCAAACGGCGGGTGGACGAACAGGTCCGTCCAGCCCTCCCCGGGCCGGATGCGGCCCGGCGAGCCGGACGCGTCGCCGCGCCCGCGGGCCAGCGTTTCGAGCACCCGGGTGGTCGTGGTCCCCACGGCGATGACCCGCTCGGCCCGGTTCACCGCCCCCGCCACCTCGTCCGACACCACGTAGTACTCGGGGTCGACCGAGTGGTCCTCGACCCGTTCGGACCGGACCGGCTTGAACGTGCCCGGCCCGACGTGGAGGGTGATCGCCGCAACCTCGCAGCCCTTCCTGCGAATCGCCTCGAGCAGCTCCTCGGTGAAATGCAGCCCGGCGGTCGGCGCCGCCACCGCCCCGGGCTCCTCGGCGTAGACCGTCTGATAGCGTTCCGCGTCCTCCGCCGCGTCCGGATCCTCCCCCTTCGGCCG
>JAWODX010000041.1:0-7466 GCA_046483085.1 Planctomycetota bacterium | reverse complement strand
AAAGATATTGCAAAACAACAAAAAAGGGAAAATTTTAATCGAGAAAATGCTAAACGTGCAGAACAGTATGTAGAAGACGATTCGATTACCATAATCCATGGGGACTTCTATGAGGTTTGCAAAAATTTTGAAAAAGATAGTGTTGATGTAATAATTTCTGACCCCCCCTATCCCAAAGAATACATCCATGTGTGGAAACAATTAGGAGAGACCGCAGGTAGATTACTAAAACCTAGCGGTTTTTTGGTCTCTTATTCAGGACATATGCACTTGGATAGGGTCATGCATGATTTAGGGGCCTCGCCCGGGCTGCACGCCGGATCGACCGCCTCCTCGTACCGGGCGCGCCCGTCGATGTACACCTCGTATCGGCCCCGCCGCTCGCGGACCCGCTTGCCCAGGTCGATCACCTTCTGCTCGTCCACGCGCACGCAGACAGACAGGACGTCGTCCTGCGAGGCGCCGCGGCCGGCGTAGAACCAGGCCACCCCGCCCAGCGCCAGGGCGAGGGCGACGACCCCGACGAAATACAGGGCGCTCCGGGCGCCCTTGACCGCCGCCTTCTCGGCCGCCCCCTCCGGCGGCTCCGCCCCTTCGCCGCCCGCGCCGAACACGTCGTCGATGGACACCGGCCGCTCGGCCACGTCGGCGCCCGGGCGGGCCACGGCCTGCTCCCTGCCGGGGACCGCCGGCGCCATCTCGCCGGGCGGCGGCGGAGGGGGCGCCGCGGCCTCCTCCCGCTCCTCGACGGTGAACTCGATGGCCACGTCGCCCAGCTCGAACCGCTCGCCCGGCTCGAGCAGGACCTCGCGCAGGATCTCGTCGTGCACCACGATGCCGTTCTGGCTGCCCAGGTCGGTCACGTGGCAGCGGCCGTCGCGGATCTCGGCGCGGGCGTGCTGGCGGGAGACCGACGGATCGGGCAGGATGATGTCGGCCGGCGGGATCCGTCCCAGAGTCACCGGGTGCTCGGGCAGGACGAACTCCGCCCCGCTGATGTCGCTGTTGATGATTCTGAACTTCGCAACCGACATAGTGATGACCGGCCAATGGTCCCGAGCGTGGAGGGTCACGGGAGGATGCTCAGCCGCGTGCCCGGGCCGAGTCCCAATCTCCTTGCGGCTCCTCCTTGTAATTCTATCACGCTGTCCGCGCCCAGACAAGCCGATATCCGCCACGGCGGGAGGCTCTCGACAACTTTACACACCTCGCCCCGATCGGTCAGATAGACGAGATCGATGGGGAATCTCATACCGATGGTGTGGATCATGCGGCAGCGGCGAAGCCACATCCCCTCGCCGTCGTCCAGCGCGTCGCGCCCGAGCAGCCCGCGCATCCGGTCGGCCGCGCGCCGGGGGACGTGGAGCGGATCGATGACCGTCGTCCCGTCCGATTCGCGGCGGGCGCGGGCGGTCATTTCAGGACCCCGCGCTTGATCAGGGTGTCGAGGATCACCGGGCCCAGGATGGTGAGGAAGACGGTGGGAAAGATAAACAGGATGAGGGGAAGAAGGATCTTGACCGGTGCTTCCATGGCCTTCTTCTCGGCGAGCTGCTCGCGGCGGGTCCGCATCTCCTGGGCCTGGATGCGGAGGATGGGGCCGATGCTCGCCCCCAGCTCGTCGGCCTGGACCATCGCCCCGGTGAAGTTCGACATCTCCTCCAGGTCGACCCGGTGGGCGAGCGCCCGGAGCGCATCCGCCCGCGGCTGGCCCATCTGGATCTGGCGGAGCAGCTCGGCGAACTCCTGCCCGAGCGGCGTGCCCTTGATCTTGGTGACGATGCGGCCGAGGGCCGACGTGAAGTCGAGCCCCGCCTCGACCGCGAGCGTGAGCAGGTCGAGGGCAAAGGGCAGCGACCGGAAAATCTGTGTCTTCCGCTTCTTCACCTGCGCCCGCAGCCAGACCACCGGCCACAGCCCACCGCAGAGCAGGCCGGCCGCCAGCAGGACGGTCCAGCCGGTCGACGCCATCGCCACGCCGCCGAGACCCAGCCCGAACAGGGAGCAGAGGAGCACCATGCCGAGATACTCGTCGGGGGTGATGCCGTGCGGCGCCCCGGCGGCGACCAGGCTCCGTTCGGCCCGCCCGCGCAGGGCGAGCAGGTGCGGCTTGTGGCCGGTCTGCTCGTAGCGCACCTCGGCGCGGAGGGTGAAATACCGGAGGAACACGCCGAGCGGGCGGGAGGCGGCGACGAGGAGGCGGACGAACGGCGACGTGATCTTCTCCCGCCGCTCCTCGTCGAGCCGGGTCGCCTCCGAGATCTCCGTCTTGATCCGGTAGAGCGACCAGACGAGCAGGAACACGCTGCCCGACGCGGCAATCATGATCAGCGCGATCAACAGTTGGTCGGGCAGGGTCATATGGCCGGCCTCACACGTCGATGCGCACGATCTTCAGAATCACGGCAATGCCCAGAATCTGGAGCACCACGACCGTGGCGATCATGATCCAGCCGTAGATCGTGTGGTACACGGTGTCCATCAGCCCGGGCGCGAGCATGTTCATGGCGACGGCGAAGAAGACGGGGATGGCGCAGATGAGCGCCGCCTGCAGTTTGCCCTGGGCGGTCAGCGCCCGGATCTTCCCGTGCAGCCGGTGCCGCCCGCGGATCGTGTCGGCGATGTTCTGAAAAATCTCGGTCAGGTTCCCGCCCACGTTCCGCGAGATCGTGATCGCCGTGACCACCAGGTCCAGGTCCTCGCTCGGCATCCGGTCGTGCAGATGCTGCAGCGCGTCCTCCATACTCACCCCGAACCGGAGTTCCTGGTTCACCAGGCGGAACTCCTGGCTGACCGGATTGGCCATCTCGCGCTGGACGAGGGCGAACGCCTGGTGGAGGCTGAACCCGGCGCGGAGGGCGTTGCAGACGTTCATCAGGGCGTCGACGAGTTGGATGCGGAATCGATGGTCGCGCCGCCGCTTGAGGACTTTGACCCCGAGCGGCGGGACGGTGAATCCGGCCAGGCCGACGATGATCCCCCAGGCGATGCTGCCGAACACGAGCCCGGCCAGCAGGCCGATGGTCACCATCGAGGCGAACGAGAGGTAGACGAGGTGCTGGATGGGGATGGTGAGGTACATGGCGTCGAGGGTCTGCTCGGCGCCGCGGACGTATTTCGCCTCGTAGCTCTGCCAGCCGCTGCTGAACAACTGGAATCCGACGAGTACGAAGAGGGCGACGGCGCCGCCGGCCGAGAGCATGATGACAAATTCGAGCAAGGGGCACCTCGCGCGTCAGCTCGTTTCCTGGAAGACCCGGGTGTCGATCTTGTGGCCTCGCTTGCGGAGCTCGTGGATGAAGTCGGGGATCGAGCCGGTCGGCTTGTGCGTGCCGATGACCTCGCCCTTGGGGCCGATGCCCGTCTGATCGAACTGGAACGTCTCCTGCAGGGTGATCGTGTCCTGCTCCATGCCGGTGATCTCGTTGATGGAGACCACGCGCCGCTTCCCGTCGCTGTGCCGGGCGATCTGGATGATCATGTTGATCGCCGACGCGATCTGGTTGCGGATGGCCCGCGCGGGCAGTTCCATTCCCGCCATCAGGACGAGGGTCTCGAGCCGCGAGAGGCAGTCGCGCGCCGAGTTCGCGTGGATGGTGGTCAGCGACCCGTCGTGCCCGGTGTTCATCGCCTGGAGCATGTCGAGGGCCTCGGCCCCTCGGCACTCGCCGACGATGATCCGGTCGGGCCGCATCCGGAGGCTGTTGATCACGAGCTGGCGGATGGGGATCGCCCCCTTGTTCTCGATGTTCGGCGGCTTCGACTCGAGCGAGACGACGTGCTCCTGGGGCAGCTTGAGCTCGGCCGCGTCCTCGATGGTGATGATCCGCTCGTGCCGGGGGACGTAGGCGGAGAGGACGTTGAGGAGGGTCGTCTTGCCGGAGCCGGTCCCGCCGGAGATGATGGTGTTCCGCCGGTGCTCCACGCAGAGCTTCAGATACGCGGCGATCTGGGGCGAGAGCGTCCCCAACGAGATCAGGTCCTTGACGGTGAACGGGTTGGTGGCGAACTTGCGGATGGTGATCGTCGGCCCCGTCAGCGAGAGAGGCGGGATGATCGCGTTCACCCGGGAACCGTCGGCCAGGCGGGCGTCGACCATGGGGCTGACCTCGTCGATGCGGCGGCCGATCGGCGCCAGGATCCGCCGGATCACCTCCGCCACCTGCCGGTTGTCGGTGAACCGCTTGTCCGTCAGCTCCAGCTTGCCGTGCCGCTCGACGTAAATCTGGTCCCACCCGTTCACCATGATCTCGTCGACCTCCTCGTCGGCGAGCAGGTCTTCCATCGGCCCCAGCCCCAGCGCCTCGTCGGCCACCTCCTTGATCAGGGCCTGGTTCGAGAGCCAGGCCGGGATCTCGCCGGACATCTTGTTGAGGATGCTCTCGATGACCGATTCGGTCCGCCGGCGCAGCTCCTCCGGCTCGACGTCGGTCATGTCCATGTGCCGGAGGTCCAGGTCGGCGATGAGCCGATCGTGGATCTTGCGCTTCAGTTCGGGCGGGGTGTACCGCGCCTCGTTGCGCCGGGCGGCCGCCGGGGCCTCGGGCGCGGGGTCTTTGGCCGGCGGCTCCGCCGGCTCGGCCGCCGCGTCGCCGGAGGGACCCTGGCCCGGGGCAGGGTCGGCCTTGCCCTGGCGGAAGAGGAGCGTGAAATCGCCCAGGTGAATGACGGAGCCGTCAGCGAGCGGGGCCTCGCGCTGGATCCGCTTGCCGTTGACGTACGTGCCGTTCCGGCTGTCGAGGTCGCGGACGAAGTGGCCGCCGTTGGCGGCGATGATCTCGCAGTGCTCGCGCGAGATGTTCTTCCGGTCCAGCATCAGGTGGCAGGACGCCTTCTTGCCGATGACGAAACGGCCGATCTCGACGGCCGCCTTCCGCTGACTGCCGTCCCGGCGATCGGTGATGAGGAGGTATGGCACGGGGTCCCCTCCCTGTTATTCGCCCGATCCGGAGGAGAGGCGGCCGACGTCCGCCGCCCGGGCCTTTCGCTCCGCCGCCCGCTCGGCCGCCGCCTCCTCGATCTTCTCCTCCAGGTTCGTTGTGTTGACCGCGCCGATGGACGTGGGGGCTTCGAGGCTCGGGTCGGTCGGGCGCCGGATGGCCAGGTGGATTTTGGCCGCCTGGGTGAGGTAGGCCAGCAGGTTCGCCTCGCGATGCGAGACGCGGAGCAGGGCGGTGGAGTACGAGGCGTAGTCGCGCCGGTGCTCCCACGAGAGGAACTGCTCGGGCCGCCGCATCTGCAGGTCCACGGCGACGACCCGGACGCCGCTGATGACCGTTCGGGTCTCGGTCATCGTCTTGCCGGCGGCGTCGCGCACGTTCCGCGTGGCCACCACGTCGACGACCGAGTCGGGGAGCAGGTGGCCGGCCACCCCGGTCACCTTGTCCACCGGGACGGCCATGACCACGCGGCCCTGGTCCGGCAGGCTCTCGGTGATCTCGGCCCGCCGCGCCCCCTCGGCGAAGTCGGACTGGTACAGCACGTCGTTGGCGTTGATGGGCTTCTTGACCTTCTGGCCGACCACGGTCTCCATCTCGCGGGCGAGGATCATCTGGTCCTCGCGCCCGAGCGCCTCCACCGGCATCTCGCGCGTGCCCAGCATGGGCCCGGTGACCTCCTGGCCCTTCTTGATCGGCTGCCGCGCCACGAGCACCTCCACCGTCTTGTACGTGTGAATCCGCTCCTTTTCCTGCCTCGTCAGGTAGGCTCGAATGGCCACAGCGGCGAGGATGGCGAGGACGATGGCAACGGCCAGCGCGACCTTCGCTTTCACGATCGGCTCCTCTCTGAATCGGCCTGGAAGACGGCCCCCGGGCTCCGTCGGCATTCGGGCCGGCTAGAGCGCCTGCCCCCTGGGCAGCCAGGGGCGATCCGCCCAGAATACCAACACCACTATCTTACCACTTTGGGAAATCCGGTCAATTCCGACCAGGCACTGCTCGTGCCCCCGCGCGAAGCAGAGGAAGGCGATGCCCTGGTAGTTCGCGGTCAGCACCCGACTGGAGTCCGTCCGCTCGGCCCATCCGTTCTCGGCCATGCCGCGGCGGAAGTCGGCCACGATCCCGCTCGGCCGGCCCCACGCCTCGTACCCGGCCAACACCGAGTCCGCGCCGCCCAGGTTCTCGATGCACAGGGTGCGCCGAGAGAACGAGGGCTTGGGCACGCCGGGCGGTTCGCGCCCGGGGCAATCGCCGTCACCGCCGCCGTGGGCGCTCTCGGCGGGCATGGCCCCGACGAAATATTCGGAGCCGCCGGTCTGGCGGTTGTCGAACGCGACGACGCCGACCGCGCGGCCGTCGTCGGTCACGTAGGAGAACGTGGAGCAGCCGGCGCCGTCGGCGGTCAGGCCGGGGAGCCGCTGTGCGGGCGCCGCCTCGGCATCGCGGCCGGCTCGCCGCCGATACGCGGCCACGACCTGCTCGGCCGGCAGGCGCGAGACGTAGTGGGCGAAATCCGTCGACCGGCCGTTGTAGCGGACCGGATAGGACCGGACGAACCGCGATCCGTCGACCGGCGGGACGATCGCGCGCCCGGATCGCATCCGGTATCCGCGCTGCGTCCGGCCGACGATGGCGTGCCCCTGGTAGATGGCGAACCCGAGCACACCGCCGACCGTGAGCACGAGGAGGAACAGTCGGGCCGGCAGGCGTCGTTTCGTTTTGTCCGGGGCCATTATTGCATCGCTCCTTCGGCCGTCAGTTCGGCTCCCAAAAGGCCTGGTCGCCGCCGAAATGCGGGAAGTGCGGCAGCGTCCCGCTGTGGATCATGTCCGTGTGGCCGGTCAGCTTCTCGATCGGGTGGTGCATGCCCGGCGGCGGGTCGGTGACCTCGCGGTGGCTGTCGCTGCGCACGGCGGACTCGAACCGGGCGGAGAGGTCGACCGGTTCCAGCGGCCATTTGCCCACGCGGATGTAGTCCGGCTCGTACGAGTAGTCGAGGTCGACGCGCTGGCGGTGCGCCCAGCCCTGCGTCAGGTCGGTGGTCAGTTCGGGGACCTGATCGTCGCGCAGCCCGTACCGCTGGACGTAGCGCCCCTCGGCGCTCAGCGCCTCGTCCTGGTGGGTATGGACGATGAACCGGAGCTGGCCGTTCTGGAGCACGTAGCGGCCGGTGGCCCGGACCGAGTAGATCGGTTCGGACATCTCGTCGAACATGTCGCGGAGCTCGCCGGTGCGCGGGAGGTCGCCGTCGGGCAGCGGGCGCTCGGCGACGGTCAGGGCGCCGACCGGGTTGGGGAAGAAGAGCGAGGTGATAGTGCCGCGATCGGCTCTCGCCTCGCTCTGGTCGCCGGCGGCGTGGATCGCATAGTCGGCTCCGAAGTGGGTGTGGAGCAGGAACTGCGACAGGTCGCCCAGGTAGAGCATGGCGATGATGACGAGCAGGAGGACGGGGAAGAGGATGAGGAATTCGACCGCTGCACTTCCGCGTCGTCCGGGCCGATGCGTGCCGATCATGGGTCACCTCAG